>NZ_JBFWIJ010000036.1:0-28363 GCF_050256055.1 Sphaerochaeta sp.
TCCATGCATACCACGGGTCTCTTACTGTCATACGGCTGTGCATAGAGATCCAGGACGTCTTCCATGGCTGCCACAAAATCACCGTTCTGCTTGGCAGGGATGGTCCAGCACCGTTTCAGGTGAGGCTTAAATGAGTTTTTTTTAGTGTCCGTGAGACCGACATGGGAGAGATTTCATCAATGTAATCCAGTTCCACCATCTTTTCTGCAAGAAGCCTGACGGTCCATCTGGCATATCCTTCAGGTGCCGGACTGCAGCACAGTGCAATGAGTCGGGCCTCGACATCCCCGGTGATCTTTGTCTCTCTCGGCCCTTTCTCGCGTTGCTTGCGGTTGACCACGGCCTCGACATCCTTGCCAAGATCATGGAAGGACCTCTTCACCGACTTCACCGTCGGGACGCTAACACCAACCTTTTCTGCTATTGCAAGCTCTTTTGCAGACCGTTGCCCGTCGGAGGTGTCGGACTCAAGGAGAATCCTTGCGCGCTTGACCGCCTGGACCTGCCTGACTCCCTTGGAAATGAAATCATGCAGGTATTCTCTTTGCTTCTCGGTCAGGTTGATGGTTCTCTTTGCATATACCATGGCAGTATCCCCCTTTATTCTTCTCTAAATCAAAGGATACTGCAAGTATCTTTAAAAGTATAGGTTTAAGTGTTACGATCTACTAGGGTGAAAATCCCAAGGGGCGTAGTTGCCGACGAACCCGAAAGCGACGTGCAGGTTTCATACCGTGAGGTATGCCAGAGTTCAGTTGGAACTAATGATGCATGTTTTCCCTTTGTTTTTCCCCAGAGGAAACTCTTGGAAATGAACATCGGTTTTTTATACAAATTGATTCAGTTTTTCCCGGCAAAGAAATATGTCGGCGGACATATAATGATTCAAGGTAGTATAAAGAGGAGTGAATATGAGAATCGATGATTTACGGATTGCATACATAGGGGGCGGATCCAGGGGATGGGCCTATACCTTCATGACGGACATCGCCTTGGAAAGCCGGATGGGGGGGACTATTGCTCTGTACGATCTGGACCTGAAATCGGCACAGGAAAATGCAAAAATCGGCAACGACCTGTCATTGAGACCGGAGGCAGTTGGAAAGTGGCGCTATGAAGTATGCAGCACGCTGAAGGAAACGCTCAGTGGTGCGGATTTTATCCTCATCTCCATCATGCCGGGCACCATGGACGAGATGACAAGCGATGTCCATGCTCCGGAAAAGTATGGGATTTATCAGTCAGTTGGGGATACGACTGGCCCGGGCGGTCTGATCAGGGCGCTGAGGACCATTCCCATCTATACAGGGTTTGCTGAGGCAATTGCTCAGTATGCACCTAAAGCATGGGTAATCAATTATACGAACCCTATGGCTCTGTGTGTCAGAGCGCTCTATGAAGCCTTCCCCGATGTGAAGGCCGTTGGGTGTTGCCATGAGGTATTCAGCACACAACAACTGCTCTCCCATGCACTCGAAGAAATACTTGAAGTCCCTCGGCCGAGGAGAGAAGAACTTGACGTGAATGTCTGGGGAGTGAATCATTTTACCTGGTTTGATAGTGCCTTCTGGAATGGATACGACATCATGCCCGTCTACAGGCAGTTTGTGGATCGATATTATGAAACTGGTTTTAATGAGCCAAACCAAAACTGGATGAACTCCCATTTTGACTGCGCTCACAAAGTGAAGTTTGACTTATTCAGAACCTATGGTTTCATCGCTGCGGCCGGCGACAGGCATCTTGCTGAGTTTATGCCGGGGGACCGCTATCTGGCTGACCCTGATGTGGTGAAAAAATATATGTTCAATCTGACGCCTGTTTCATGGAGGAAGCAAGACCTCGTGGGAAGGAGGGAAAGAAGCCGTCGCCTTGTAGAGCATCGGGAGAAGTTAGAATTGGTTCCAAGTGGAGAAGAAGGAAGCCGGATTATTGCTGCGCTCTGTGGGCTGGAACGATTCGTTACGAACGTCAACTATCCGAATTTCAGTGGGCAGATTGCCAATCTTGATCACAGGAGCGTAGTGGAAACCAATGTGGTAATTGGCGGAGATTCGGTGAGGCCTGTATATGCAGGCAAAATTCCGGGTAATCTTGAAGATCTCTTCGACCGTCATATCACCAACCAAGGTCTCATCATGGAAGCTGCGCTTTCCTGTACCAGGGACAAAGCGCTCGCAGCTTTTATGAGTGATCCTCTGATATGCGGCAGGTTGAGAGAAGATGATGGTCATCAGCTTTTTGATCAGATGCTCGCATCTACAGCGGCCTATTTGCCGCCAGGCTGGGGCTTCTGATTAATCCTAATCTGCTTATAATATTCCGTTGGCGACAATCCGCAGAATTTCTTGAACATTTGGCTGAAATACTGCGAGTTGTCACCGCATCCTACACTCTCGGCGATTTGATAGATTGGCAGGTCCGGTGGCATGGTCTCAATGAGTCGTTTTGCTTTCTCCATGCGTACCGATGTTAGATATTGGGAGAATTTCATTCCTGTCTGTTTTCTAAACTGCCTGCTCAGATAATCCACGTTGAAGAACACACAGTCCCGAGCTATCTGCTTAAGAGAGATGTTGGAATTCATATAGTTCTTTTCTACATATTCGATTGTCCTGCTGATGAAGGCACTGTACTGCTTGGGCTGAGAGACTTGAGATTGAGCGTAGTCATCAATCAGTAAATTGGTGATATGGATTATTTCTTCGCTTGCCTTTGCATCTTGAATTGCCGTATATCGTGACGTTACCGTATAGGAAAAAGGGAGTTGTTGGGAAATCAAAAGTTGAGAAATAACATGCATGGCCATTTTTCTAATCGGTTCCAAGTCGGAGCAACGGGAGAAGAAGTCCGATACAATCCTTCTCAATGTGTCAATATCGCCCAGGTTATCATCAATGTCGACGTAGTAGACATTGTATATATCGTCTTTTTCATAGAGGACGGTGTAACTGTAGGGGTGATCCATCATCCATACTCGCTTCTGGTCATTAAACTCATCCACTACATTCCGGAGTGTTTCTTCAAGTGAAGAGGGGTTCGATACATTTACAGTGATGTCATCATTCTTTCTGATGATAGAATTGCCTCTCAGGACTGTCGTAGCGAAGTCGGGCCCCTTGTCAGCGGGTGGTTGGAAGAAAATATAGATAGAGTCACTGGTCATCAGGGGATAGAGTAGAGGTTTGATTTTTGCTTTTACCAGCACATTCAAGGCAATTTCCGTAAATTCCGCTCCCCTGTGCGGGTCGGTTCCGTGGAGCTTGGCTATACAAATTTCATCGTAGGGCTGCAGGATATTAGCTTTGCAGAGGTTAACCATAGCATGAAGTCTCTGGGGAGCCGGGATGACATTCATCATTATCTCACGGAAAAAAACATGGGAAAAACGCTCTACCAGCATCTCGAACGTCTGTTCCCTGAACTTGACGGCAGAGCGTTTTTCATATTCATCGATGACGTCAATGATGGCAGAGATGATTTCTTTCTCATTGCAAGGTTTTAGCAAGTAATGACGGATACCGAAACGCATTGCGGTCTTTGCAAAAGAAAAGTCATCATAACCGCTCAGCAGGATTACCGAGATATGACGGTCCAAGTCATAGATCTTTTGTACCAGGTCAAGTCCGGACAAACCGGGCATTTTAATATCAGTCAGCACGATGTCAGGTCCTTCGTCAATAATGCTGTTCAGAGCGTCAATACCATTGTTGCATGTTTCCAGGACTTCCACATCAAGAGCTTTCCAGTCAATGAAAGTCTTGATGTTTTCACAGATGTTTGGTTCGTCATCAACAATCAGTAGCTTATACATGTCATTCCTCCATCGTACAGGGCACTGTCAGAGTAACGACCGCCCAACCATCGTCATGAGAGAAATCCAATTCATACGAAGAGCCATACAATAGATGGATTCGTTCTTGGATATTGCGGAGCCCGACTCCCATACCACGAAACTTCTTTTGGTCTTTTGAAGTGAGCATCTCCTGCATACCGTCGGGAAAGCGAGAGTTGGTATTTCTTACTTCCAAGAAAAGCGTCTGAGCTTTCTTTCTGCTTTTTATTATAATCTTGCACGTTCCCATGTTTTCTTCCAGGCCATACTTGATTGCATTCTCAACCAGGGGCTGAAGGCAGAGCTTGGGTACATGATAGACCATGGTGTCCTCTTCTATGTCGAAAGAGAAGTCCACACGTGACGAGAATCTGAACTTTTGGATGATCATGTAACTATTTATGATTTCCAGTTCGGCTTTCAAAGGTTGCGTAGGAGCCGATGAATTTAAGACGCTGCGAAGTAATTTCCCGAGGGATTCTATTAGTAAGGATACCTCTTGATTGCCTGAAACTTTTGCCTGCCAGTTAATTGTTTCAAGCGTATTATAGAGAAAATGCGGGTTGATCTGGGCTTTCAATGCATTGAGTTCGCTTTCCACTAACCGCTCTCGCTGGATGTGATTCACATTGATCATCCTCTGTAATCTGCTTTCGACTGCTTGAAATTGAACTGACAGTGCTCTGAACTCAGGAGAGTAGTCATATGTGTTCCTCTGAACATTCTCTTCTCGGATCCTTGTATAGAGCATGTCAAAGTTTCTGTCTAACGTTGCCAGAAAACGTGAGATTGTTCCAATGAAGAAGGTTGAGAATGCTAAGAGCACGACAAAGATTGAGATGAACAGCGTCAGGCTCTGGGCAAAAAAGGACTTGTAAGGTAGCCCGAAGAACAAATTGATTCCCAGGGTTAGGAACTGCCTCCGCGTGATAATGTAACCGTCATGATGGAGGAAACCTCCAATTGCCGGCGTTGATGTAAGGATTGCTGAACGGACTAGAGGGGCCACATTCGAATACAGCGCACCTTCATTTGCCATGAAGAACATCACCGTATCTTCATCTGCAAGACGGTTGCCAGCTTCAGAGAACAACTTTCCGGGTGAAACTGTGATGCAAACAATTCCCAGTGGCTCCAAGGACAGGTTCTCAATCGCACGGATCACCCTGGCGGCAAGAATAACCGGTTGATCGTTGTCGATGAAACTACCCCAGAGAACTGCCCCATCCAAAGACTTCACTTTCTTGAGAAAGGAGGCAAACTTTGATTGGTCCAGTCGGGGACTTTCTGGAAAACGGGGATTGTGAGCTGTGATGATCTGTCCATTCTGGAGGATGATCTGAATATCCGTCACGATTTTTGAGTTCATGGAATAACTTGCGCTGATTTTTTCATGGATGTTCTTATGGACTTCATACTGCAATTGTTCCGTACTTTTTGCTGTCTGGAGCAGAAATTGCAACGATCTGTCGGAGAGAATATCATACGTCACAGATTCAATTTGGTCTGTCAGTCTTTTTACGTTGTCCGAGATTGTCTGAGCATAGTAGTCCACCTGGTCATGGCTGTAGGAAATATGCTGCTGGTTGATGATGTATGAGAAACTTAAAACGAGAAATGAATACATGAGAAGAACAAAGCCCGCCAGGAAATAGAGCTTGCGATGAAGAGACAGGTTGTTGAAATGCTTTTTCAGAGAATTCATTTCATTCCTGTGATACTGAATGTGTTTATGGGAAGGGTAGTGATATGATACTTTTCTGTCCAGCGTTATTTCCCCACCACGACATGCGTAAAACCACACTGCTTCCAGCCACTGGCGCCTGCTCTTTCTGCGCTCCGGCGAAAACCAAAGACGAAACAAGCATCAGACAGACGATGCTGATCACAACCTTTTTAAAACTCATTGAATTACCTCCTCCAGTCATTTGGGACTGCATGACTAGAGTATACAAGCCGTTCGCTATTTGTCAAGCTAGTTTTCGCCTTCATTTTGACTTTCGTTAGTCAAACTTTTACTGTCACTGGCCTGTAGGTTGTCTTCACTACTGGCAGCTCATACTTTCTTGTCTTATCAGTGCTCCACCGTAGGGGATTTCTTTCTCTTGCTGCCAGAATCGTCTTGTTTCGTTCAAAAAACAATTTTTTTGCTTCGCCTGTCCTTGCCTGCATTGGGGTAACATACGCCAATCCAGAATGTTGGTGACTGTTGTTATACCAATGGACAAAATCAGCATACCAGATACGTGCAGCTTCCAAATTTTCAAACATCTTGGGATATCCCACCGAATATTTCAAAGTTTTGTGCCATGATTCGATGAAGGCGTTGTCATTGCTGCATCTCGGACGGGAATAGCTACGGCTTATAAACAGGGAATCCAGGAAGACTGCAAGGGTCATCCCTCTCATTGGATTGCCATTGTCCGCATGTAAAATTTGGGGTATGACCTTCTTGTCTCGTGTGATCCTAGCAAACAAAAGCTTGGAAAGTTCATCCGATTCGTACGTCTCTATGCACCATCCCACAATACTCCGGTCAAACAGGTCAATGACAGTATAGGCGTACAGGAAGATGCCTCGCACTGGGGTTCTCAGCCAAGTTATATCCCAAGCCCAAACTTTATTTGGTTCTGTCACAATGATTTCCGTGCTCTCTCTAGTGACGCTGGCCTTCCTGGACTCACTACGATGGGCCATTGCATTACGCCTGCGCAGGACACGATACATACTGGATGTGCTGGCGATATAAACACTTTCCTGCGCGAGGGTTGCCACAATCTGCTCAGGGGTATGGTCTGCAAACCTCTTGCAGGTGGCCGCCTCAAATAACGCATCCCATTCCTCTGGGGTGAGGGCAAGCCTGCTGGTGGGGTGGGAGCTGCCTTTTCGCCTGTCACGCAGCCCCTTGCTCCTCCAGTTCTGGATGGTCCTTACACTGATGCCCAGGAAGCCACAGGTCGACTTTTCAGCCACTCCCAGAGATTTTGCCTCATATACAAAGGAAAGGATCTCTTCCTTCTCCGTTTCCGAGGTCAGTTCTCCTCGTCCTGAAACAGGTTCCGATGTTTTTTTTTGAGGGTAAGCAACACTGCAACATCTGCAAGGGCCTTTTCCTTTATGGACAGTTCCCGTTCCTTGGCACGCAGATCCCTTTCCAGCTGCTTCTTTTCTTTCTTCAGGTTTGTGTTCTCGGTCTTCAATGCGTTCTGCTTGTCCTGTACCATACCGGCTAACTCCTGCTCCCATAATGGGAGGTGTTCGGAGTGCAACCCCTGTCGTCTGAGCCATTCACCGCGATTGGCATCGTCCAGTGTCTTGCTTTCCAACAACAGTGCAAGCTTCTCTCCGGGACTCCTCTGTGATGGTGTAAGATCATCAGAAGAATCCAGGATCAGTTTACCAGCTTTGTGCTTCGCTATCCAGTTGTTGATTGTTGTTGCACTGATCCCCGTCTCTTTAGAAACCTGGTACACGCTCTTCTCTCCCCGATCAACCACTCTACGAACAATTGAACTCTTGAATCCCTTGGAATATTTCATCTGTTTTCGCTTTCCTCCTAGCGAAAACTATTGTGACAGCTAGTGTCCATGCGCCAGAGAAAAGGCGAATGGATTCGGCTGGATGGGGCGGAAAAACCAGGTGAATATAGTAGTGGTGACATGCTCGTGCGAGAAACGGTGGAATGGGATGCCACCCTCTCCGTGGTGCGACTTACACGCCGGTGGACGAACATCTCGGGAAGGAACCTAGACTTACAGATGGCAACCCAGATTTCTCCAAAGTTCCCGGTTGACCATTACCTCATTCCCTGCGTTACTTACAATGGTAATCCTTTTGGTTCCGGCAAAGAGCCCAAAGGACTGGAGTATCACGGTAAGCCGTGGATATATGCTTATGACCGAGTGGGGATACCTTCATGCTCACTGGTGGAAAATTCTACGGCTATGGTGGCTCTTTGTGCGTCTGACGAAAACCGTGAGAGTCTTATCAGTTCATGTAGCATTGAAGAGTGTGGTGGAAGATTTCTTCAGTCTATTTATTATCCTGTCATAGAGTCACCGCTGACATATTCATGTACTGACTACTATACGGAAGAGTTTGAAGAATTCATCACCTTGTCTCCAGGATCGTCGCTGACTACGGTTGTTTTCTGCATCGTTGGTAGACCGCGATGGAAAAACTATGGAATGGCAACTGTACTTGACTTGGTACCGATGCTGTACCCGTGTTCTACTAAAGCAGTGATGAGCCCTTCTGAGGTTTGGAAACTCGGAATTTCAGAAGCCAAGAACCTGCTCTGGCCATGGGACGAAACTCACCTCGTCATCATCGGACGCAGTATTGAGGAAAAGGGGCTTGTCTTTGACCGGAAGCATTTTGAGATCGGATGGTGTGGCCAGAATGCGATATATGCCCGTATGTTTCTTCATGAGTATTTCCATACGAAGGATAATGAGTTTTTGCGAAATGGATTGGGAATTCTTGACGCTTGGACCCGTTCAATGCAGATATCTTCCGGCTTGTTCTACGTCCATTATGAAAAAGGAATGGAAAAGGACGGCCTTCTTGCCGACACATGCAACCTCGGGTTCGGGATAGCGGAGGTCGTTAGGGCATATGTACTTCTGAGAAAACATGGTATCGCCAGGGAAGAATACTTGGACTTTGCACGCCGGGCTGGGGATTTCTTTGTAAGGAACTACAGCGATGAGTTCGGATTTGGAAAGCTGTGGGACGGCAAAGGCGAATGTGTGGACCGGAAGGGAACAATCGGCGCATACATGATTCCAGCTTTGATGGAGCTATACCGGGCAACCGAAGATGAAATATATTTGGCCATGGCGAAAAAAGCCTTGGACTTCTACCATAGCAGGGATCTGGCGCAGTTTGTCTGTACCTCAGGAGCGCTTGATACAGACTGTGTGGACAAGGAAACGTCTTCACCTCTGCTCAAAGGGGCGTTGATGATTTATGAAGAAACACATGAAAAAGAATACCTGGAAGTTGCCCAGAAAGCCGCTTATTATTTTCTCTCGTATATGTTCCATTACAACCCGATATATGGGGAGGAAAGCGATTTTGTTCGCCATGGATACAACATGGTAGGAGCAACCAGTGTTTCCGTCCAGCACCACCACATTGACAACTGGGGTGGTCTGATTGTTCCTGATTTGCTGAAATTGGCACGATACATGGGAAACAGTCTATGGAAGCGACGCGCTCTGCATATTTGGCATAACGTTCAGCAGGGAATAGCGCGAAGAGGCGTTAAGATACATGGGATGGAACGGCCGGAAGGCAGTCAGAACGAAGGAAATTACAACTGCCGCTGGGGCATGCGCGACCGGATACCCCGGGGAGAATTCAATGACTGGTTGGTCGCATGGCCGTCGGCGTTCCGTCTTCAATCTTTGATTGAGATAGAAGACTGGGCAGACCTCGAATAGTCGTTTTTTTTGAGAATGTGTTACGGTTTTTTGGATTGAACGCCATAAAAACGGCTTGTATACTCTAGTCATGCAGTCCCAAATGACTGGAGGAGGTAATTCAATGAGTTTTAAAAAGGTTGTGATCAGCATCGTCTGTCTGATGCTTGTTTCGTCTTTGGTTTTCGCCGGAGCGCAGAAAGAGCAGGCGCCAGTGGCTGGAAGCAGTGTGGTTTTACGCATGTCGTGGTGGGGAAATCAACTGAGGAACCAGATTACTACCGAAGCGCTTGATATGTATGCACAAGATAATCCCGGTGTCACGTTTGAGACAGAATTCAATGACTGGGGTGGCTACTGGGACAAGCTCGCTGCCCAAGCTGCTGGGAACATCATGCCGGACATCATACAGATGGACTACAGTGAGATTGCCAACTATCAAGGCAATGGTCTTCTTCTGAACCTGAGTCCCTACATCGAGAATGGCACCTTGGATATGAGTGATGTTCCTCTGTCCATTGTTGAAAGCGCCAAGATAGGAGACGGGATTTTCGGGGTAGTCAGCGGAGTCACTACGTACAACATGATTTATGATAAGGATATTGTGGCACGTGCCGGCGTAACTGTTCCAGACATCATGACAATCGATGAATTTAAGGAATTGAGCAGGACAATCTACGGGAAAACCGGAGTCAGGACAAATTATTCCTACGGAAGCAGCGCCTACATGCTGGAATATCTGGTCAGGGATTATGGATATGTGTTGATGCAGGAAGGGAAGTTAGGTGTTCCTGATGCTTCGTACCTCGAACAGTTTTATTCGGTCTACGAGGATGGCGTGAAGGAAGGTTGGCATTTGCCCGCCAATGTATTCGTCGAAAGGACAGCTGGCGTAGCGGAAATGGACCCGATAGCCGATGGTACTGCATGGTGTCAGTTCCTTACGTCAAACAAGGTGCTCTCCTATGAGCAAGCTATCGGTAAAGACTTTGGTCTCGCTATGTTGCCTGCCGATCACGGTGCTTCCACGATGTTCCTGAAGCCCAGTCAGTTTTTCAGTGTTACTTCAAATAGCAAGAATCCCGACGAGGCTGTAGCTGTTCTGAATTATCTCACCAACTCCATCGAGGCAAACTTGGTTCTCAATGGCGAGCGTGGCATTCCTATCGCCTCCAAAGTGTCAGAAGCAGTTGCCGCCAATATGGGAGAAACCGATAAAAAAGTTGTAGCATATGTGAACAAAGTTGCTGAACATGCCACTCCGCCCGATCCACCGACTCCTCCTGGGACCAGCCGTTTTTATGACTTGGTGGATAATACCGTGGAAATGGTCTGTGCGGGCAAGATGACAGCAAGGGAAGCTGCCCAGCACACATTCATACAGGGCAACTTGATCTTTAAGGATGCCTTGTAAGGGACCTAATTCCCACGTTGTTTGAATGATGTTTCCCTGCTGCAGGGGCTCCTGAAGCAGGCTGTGCAGGGGAACATCCACCCTGGTCCGATTTTTTCTTTATCCATCAAAAATAATCGCAATGCTGATGCGCATATTTCTTCTAAAAAAACAAAGAAAACCATCATATGCGCCTGCCTCAGGTACGGGGAGCCAATAGTGAACAGAATAATCTCAAAAACTAAATTCAATTTCAGACTGACCAAGGAGAACCAGGCAGGTATCCTGTTCACCATGCCTTTTCTCATTGGATTCCTGGCTTTCAGCCTTATTCCGATGGGTATGTCGTTTTACTATTCTTTCAGTAAGTATGACATTCTGTCCCCGCCACGCTGGGTAGGACTTAAGAATTATGTGGATATGGTAAGTGATAAGACCATGTGGCAGTCTCTCGGTGTGACGTTGTTCTATTCGTTCGTGTCCGGTCCTCTACGTATGGCAACAGCGTTGGTAGTAGCCATGTTATTGTTTCGGAATGGGAAGGTCGTAGCGATATTTCGTGCCGTATACTATCTCCCGTCGATCATCGGTGGAAGCGTTGCTATCGCCGTACTGTGGAAAAGAATGTTCGCTTCCGATGGTGTCATCAATGGAATTCTGAATACGCTTGGTGTTTCCGTGACCTATTCATGGATTGGGGGGGAGAATACAGCGATATGGACACTGATTATCCTCTCTGTCTGGCAATTCGGCTCGGCGATGCTGATTTTTCTTGCCGGACTGAAACAGATTCCCATATCTCTGTACGAAGCGGCCATGGTGGACGGAGTGGGAAGGTGGAAAAGGTTCACCCGTATTACACTCCCTATGCTTTCACCCACGATATTCTTCAATCTGATTATGCAAGTCATTACTGGGTTCATGGCTTTTACCCAGAGCTTCCTCATTACCGAAGGCAAACCGTTAAATAGAACATTATTCTATATGGTATATGTATATAACCAATCTTTCAAATACTACAACATGGGATATGGAGCGGCATTATCGTGGTTTATGATCCTTATTGTGGGGACGATTACGATCCTTCTGTTCAAAACGCAGAAGTACTGGGTGTATGAGGAATAGAACTGACATGATCAAAAAACGTACCATCAACAATATCATCTATTACACGGTAATCTCACTGATCGGAATTGTCATGATATATCCCTTACTGTGGATGATATTTAGTTCTTTCAAGGAGAATGCAGAGATATTTAAGAGAGCAGGTAGTCTTTTCCCTGATTCCCTGTATTTTCAGAACTATGCCAACGGGTGGAAAGGTTTCGGGGGAATCAGCTTTTCTGTATTCTTCAAGAATTCCCTGATTTTGAGTATTGTCGGAACTATCGGTTCGGTAATTTCCGCCGCAGTAGTCGGTTATGGTTTCGGACGATTTTCCTTCCCAGGAAAAAAAGTTTTGTTCTCCTGCATGATGATTACGATGTTGCTTCCCCAACAGGTGATGATGATTCCTCAGTTCTTATTCTTCAAAAGGCTAGACTGGGTTGGGACATACCTTCCGCTGACAGTACCATATTTCTTTGGTCATGGGTTCTTTATATTCCTTGCCTTTCAATTTGTGAAAGGCATTCCTCGGGAACTGGACGAATCTGCCAAGATGGATGGATGTGGGGCGTGGAGCATCTTCCAGCACATTATTTTGCCATTGTTGCAACCGGCGATGGTGACTATCACCATCTTTTCATTCATCTGGAAATGGGATGATTTCATGGGAGCTCTTCTATACCTGAACAATCCCCGACAGTATCCAGTGACGATGGCTTTGAAGATGTTCAGCGACCCGTCTTCATCTTCCGACTGGGGTGCAATGTTCGCCATGTCGTCCCTCTCTATTCTTCCGATACTGATCATCTTTGTCTGTCTGCAGAAATACCTCATGGAAGGTATCAGCACTACGGGAATCAAGGGGTAACATGATATGAAGAATGGTTTATATGGAGTTACTTTGTCCTGCTTTACTGAGGCAGGAAAGGCTGACGAACTGCGATTTGAAAAAATGTTGACTTTAATGGCTGAAAAACCTCTGGCAGGTTTTGTTGTCAACGGCTCTACCGGTGAATTCCCTTACATGGGTTTCCAGGAGGCTGTGGTCTTTCTTCGTATTTCCCGAGAGCAAGTTAGGGACAGAGAGATGGTCGCAGGTATTTGTGGCCCGACTGAGAGAGACGTTCTGCGTCTAGCTCGTCATGCCTATGGCATTGGGTATACCGATATGATTCTCTGTCCGCCTTACTATTATCCTCAGAAGGATAGTGAAATCCTAGATTTCTATCGTACAGTACTATCTGGCCTGCCGAATGATGTGAACCTAATATTGTATAATATTCCGTTCTGCGCCCCTCGTGTGTCCCTGCCTGTGGTTGAGACTCTGGCAGAGGAAGATAAAAGGGTTCAGGGAATCAAAGACAGTAGCGGAGATGCATTGAATTTTGCTGCTCTGTGTGCGATTTCCGCGCGGCTAGGTAGAGATTTCTCGGTATTCACCGGACAGGACTCGATGCTGCTGGGAGCATTGGCGGCGGGAGCGGCAGGACTGATGTCAACCGGTTCCTGGCTGCTGAGCGGGATACATGAGAAAATTGTTTCCGCATTCGCCCGGAGCGAGTGGGAAGAGGCAAGACGCCTCCAAAACTTAGTGACTTCGGTCATCCTCTCCCTGGATAAGGTCAGTTTTCCGGAAAACTATCGAATCCTTGCACAGGTTATGGGGTATGACGCAGGTCCTTTCCAGAGAAAATTTGCTTTTCTTGATGACGAGGATGCTCTTGTCGCATATGAAAAACAATTATACCGGATGATTTCCGGTGTCTGAAGGTGAAATGAGATGGTATATGTGGACAAGAATAAAGGGACAGGTTCCCTCAAAATTGGTCTGATCGGATGTGGAAGAGTAGCGGAGAATCATCTGCTGGCTGTTTCCAAATGTCAAGGTGCGGAGGTGATCGTCGCCGGGGGGGGGAGTTCCGCCTCGGATTTCTGTCGCCGGCATGGGCTGGAACTCGCGTCGCCGCAGGAGATAATCGAAAGGGAAGATATTGATGCCATTCTGGTGTTGACTCCCCATACGAGCCATTACGAATATGCCATGACAGCCATGGACAAAGGCAAGCATGTGTTGATTGAGAAGCCCGTTTCATTCGACTTGGCAGAAATGAAAAGTATGAAAGACCTGGCTCGTTCACGATCGGTGGTCTGTTTCCCCGGGCACAGTTATCTTTATTCTCAGGACATGATGAGGATGATAGCAGCGGCTCATGATGGTACTTTAGGTCAAATCGCTTTTTTGTTTACTACAGAAACATATTACATGGAAGAACAGCTTTTTGTGCGGTATGAGGGACCTCAAGTAGATATTCTTTGCCATCACTTATACATGATGCTGGCCCTTGTGGGGATGCCGCAGAGCGTAAGTGCTGTGACTACCTCTTATCCTGCGTCAGTCGTTCCAACTGAAGGACCTCAGATCGGTATCCTGATAAAGACTCGCGGAAACACTATCGTTACGACTTTTCTCTCCTGGGCGGTAGATGACCATACCAGTACCCCATTTACACATTTCGTGAAGATCTTAGGGACGGGTGGGGCTCTACAATTCAACCGGCGGGACTTTGTACTGAACAAGGAAGACGGAGGCTATGAGCAGCCTATTTACCAGGAGATGTTTGATAACCAAATGAAGTATTTTATCTATGACTGCATCATGGGTGGGAAAGATCCTCTCTCGACGATTGAGGATGCAGAGAGAGTCCTGCACATCCATCAGGATATCATGCAGGCAGTCAGAACTGGTGCCACAGTCCCGGTCGAGGAGGTGTAATCATGAAAATCGAGAGAATAGAAACGATTCTGATGTCGTATAGATATTCCCAGTCTGAAGCGTGGAAGTGGTCTGGTGGTGCGACTCTTCAGCGCAACTGTGTCTTGGTAAGAATTACAACGGATACCGGCCTGACCGGGCTGGGAGAGGTTGGGGAATCAGCGTATCTGCCGCGCTCTATCGAGAAAATAGTCCAAGAGCGATTCGAGCCGATGCTTGTTGGTGAGGACCCCATGGACATTGAGAAGATTTGGCAGAAGTTGTATATCCAATCCTGCCATTATGCCCGCAAGGGAGTGGTTTCTACGATCATGAGCGGTGTGGACATTGCGCTTTACGACATCGTTGGCAAATACTTGAAAGTGCCGGTGTCAACTTTGCTTGGAGGGCAGTATAGGAAAAAGATCCGGGCATACGCAAGTGGTGGAATGTATAAGGATGAGGAGGACCTTTTTTCGGAAGCAGCTTCCTACGTCGATAGCGGATACTTCGGATTCAAGATGCGGATTGGGGCTCAGGATCCCATGCCGGAAGTAGAGATGATTCGCCGTTTGCATGCCCGAATCGGAAACAGAATCCAGCTTCTTGTGGACGCAGGGCAGTGTTACACAAATTTCCCTTGGTCCTATACGACAGCCCTGAAGGTATGCAAAGCCCTTGAGGACTGCAATTTGTTCTGGATGGAGGAACCGCTGCATCCAGACGACGTTGAAGGTTTTGTCAGGCTATCCAGGGCTACGACCGTGCCAATTGTAGCCGGAGAAAATGAATTCACCCGTTACGGATTTGCACCACTGATCAGCCGTCGTGGAGTAAGTATGGTGCAACCGGATGTCACGCGCTCAGGGGGCATTTCCGAGTGTAAAAAGATTGCCTCGTATGCCTCCGTCCATCACATGGATTGTGCTCCTCATATCTTTGGTTCGGGGGTGGGTTTCATGGCAAATCTCCATTTCATTGTCTCTACTCCCAATGCCATTGTAGTCGAGCATGACCAGACGTTGAATCCCCTGCGAGAATCGCCTCTCCTTTGCTCCATCGAGTATAAAGATGGCTATATCCATATGCCTGAAGGGCTTGTTGGATTAGGTGTAGAGCTGTCCGAAGATGTAATACGCGCGTATCCATATATTGACGAGGATGCTGTGCGTAAACCTGATTTCATCCCTCTTTGGTGAACCATTATGAACATGAAACAAGTTTGTACAGGATTCTTTGGTCCTGTGGGAGAGAATGTCTTGTTTGAAGATGGGGATATAAATGTAACACATTTTGTTCCATCGATGCTCTATCTCATTCGGGATGGAGAGGAAGACTATGTCGTTGACACGGGTTTTTCCGACACACAGGCGCAGACACGCATCTATGGATTGGCCTTCCACAGGCAAGATTCCTATCTTGATGTCCTGGAGCGGGTGGGAATCGAACCTGGGAAGGTGAAGCATCTGATTCTGACGCATCTGCACTGGGACCATATGGCGAATCTTGCACTGTTCCCCAATGCGAGGATTTACTGTCAGTCGGTCGAATACTGGAGGGTTTTAGCCGAGCAGGATGATGTGGCAGAAACAATTCGGAGGGCAGAGTCCCGTGTCATGTTGGTCACCGAAGAATATCGGCTTTCTCCTTCTATTTTCCTGAAGCGGGCGAGTGGTCATACGGCTGGCTGTCAAGCCGTATATGTCATGGATGGTGAGAAAAGGGTCTGTATCGCGGGAGACAACGTGATGTGCCGTGAAAACCTTGAATCTGGTCGTGCGGTCGGCTTGTGCCAGGACCTCCCGGGGGCAAGAGCTTTCCTGGAGGAAATGAGGAGGATGGAGGAACAAGGAGACTTTGAGTGTATCTGTTCTCATGATTATCGCCAATTCAAGCATGGAGGAGAAAGATAATGACTGAAATGAATAAGAAGTTGGTCTGTCCTGTACTCCCCACTCCATTCACCGACGATGGCGAGGCTGTTGACTACAAACAATTCGCTCTCATTGTCCGCTGGGCGTGTGAGAACGGCGCAGACAGGCTGGTCTTGTTCGGAGGGGCATCGGAATGTTATAAGTTGAGCAGGGAAGAAAAGATCGGCTTAGTTGAAACCGCCTGTCGGGAAGCTGCCGGCTTTTCAATACCCGTCATGGCAACGTTATGCGAGCAGGGAACGAGGATTGCGGTGGAGGAAGCACGGGATTTCATCCGCGGCGGGGCCACCATGATCAACATCATGCCACCGAGTTTTGCCAATCCTTCTTCCTCGATGATCGGCGACCATGTGGAAGGAATTTGCCGTGAATTGGGGCAGGTCGCGGTTATGATCCAATATGCACCTGACCTGACGGGAAAAGGTTTGAACATCGCTTTTGTAGCTTCATTGTGTAGAAGTCATAACACCATCAATATGGTTAAGGTAGAGAAACAGCCGGTTGGTCCTGTTGTCTCATCCTTGAAAGAAATCTTGGGGCATGATACTGAGATTGCAATTGGGAACGGTGGATTCCACTGCCTGGATGCTTTTTCCCGGGGCGCAAGTAGTGTGATGCCAGGCTTGGCATGCCTGCGTTCGTTCCGTGCTTTCTGTGACGCGTTCAACAAGGGCAGGAGCCAGGATGCTGAGAATATTTACAAGCTCATGAGTGCCTATATTTTTTATAACTTCAGACATATTGAAGCCTTTACTGCGATTGAAAAACATATCTTATACAAGAAAGGGCTCCTGAAAAACTCCATAATGAGGACCCCAAGCCTTCCGGCGCCAGATGAATGGTCTTTGGCATATGTGGATAGAGTATGTAAGGAGATGGGTGAACTATGAGGCTTGATCGGATACGCAGGTTGATATCCTCAATTTCAGATAAGTATGTCCATGATAATCCAGCTGTACCTCTGCAGTTCCTGCGATTCCGCACTGATGGTTTCTACTGTAATGACAGCGGCCACTGGATGCTTGATGTCTCTGAGAAACTTCCTGACGCAGAAAATGGACAGTTCAGTTATATCATGGCGAGGACCTGGAGGGACAAGGAGGAGTCGATTGATTTCTACGTACGTTTCTTCAGCCCATGTTGGATATATCTGAATGGCAGGTTTATATACAAGTCAGATCCCATTGCCTCAATCAACCCACGCATTGAGAATAAGATTCTCCTCACATTCCATGAAGGGTGGAATGTAGTGTGTATTCGTGTCCAAAAGACAAGTGGCGGTTTTGGGCTTGAGTTCGGACCTAGTAATCCTAAATGGTTCTGGTGTCATTTTCTTGCTCCATTCCTCCAGAGACCTCAGGAAGGAGGATGGGTGTATTCTGAAACAGTCGATGTAGCGTATGAGGACTTGCACCGCCGTGTGGAGTTTTCTCCTGATGAAAGCTCGTCAGGTCTGCATTGGTTCCCTTTACTCGATACTGCAGGTAACGGTGGAAGGTTACCTGAAAGACACTATTTGGTACGTACCCGGCTCTCTGTATCTCGTCGTGTTCATTTTCATTCCGGATTTTCTGGGAACGGAGCGCGGAAAGCCTATTTAGATGGCCAGGAGATAAAGAAATGGCCTCTCGTCTTGGAAATGGGGGATTATGACCTTGTTGCTTATGATTCCGGACTGGATTTCCTACATGAAGTGTCTGGAATTCTTTGCATAAATCCATTGAATCCCCGTCTCGATACTCCCTGGGTCTTTTCTCTTCTGGTAGAAGGAGAATCCATGGACTTGGGGAAACTGGACATGCGGGTGTGGTATGAGGATTCCAGGACAGTAATGAGGCCATATGTACTCTCCGAGCGGTACGGGATCTTTAATTATCCTGTAGGTGTGACCCTCTATGGTCTCCTCAACGCAGCTCTCCATACGACTGAGAAGAATCTTATTGGCTATATTGTTTCTCATGTACGGGAGTGTGTCATGTACTACAGACGCTCCCTTAAAGATAAAGAGCTGTTCGGTTATCCTGAGATGAATCATCATATTGTGAATCTCAAAGTTCTTGATGATTGTGGATCGTTTGGGAATCTTCTTCTTGAACTTCTTCCCTATATTTCAGATCCTCTGCTTGCCACAGAAATAGAAAATCTATTGGAAGTCATAGCTTGCTTTATGCATGGTATTCAGGAAAGGCTGCCAGATGGGGTTTTCTACCGCAAAGGGGAACCTGAATACTTGGAAAACACTTTGTGGGCGGATGATACGTTCATGAGCATTCCTTTTCTAGCGAAGTATGCGGTTCATTATGGTCGTCCTGACTTTCTGGATGATGCAGTGAGACAGCTTGAACTTTTCGATTCATACTTGTGGATGGATGATAGACATTTGTATTCCCATGTGTATGAAGTGAAAAAGAAAGTACAGTTTGGGGTGCCGTGGGGCCGTGGCAACGGGTGGGTTCTTTTTACATCTGTCGAGCTTCTTTCAGTCCTGGATGATGAACATCCTGGTTATGAAAGAATTCTCTCATTGTACAAACGGGTTCTTGATGGCTGGCTTGTCTGTCAAATAGAAGATGGGATGTTCCCGCAGGTCTTGGACAGACCGGACTCCTATCATGAACTATCAGCGACAGCGATGTTTGTCTATGCTGCTTCTAAAGGGCTTCGTAAAAAATGGGTTTCTTCATCTGTTATTTCCGATGCGGTAAAAAGGGCAGTTGGTGGAATGATGCGAGGATACATGAGCGAGGGAGGCGATATTTTCGGTGTCAGCGCCGGATCTGCCTGTTCGTATTCTGATTATTACTATATGTATGAATTGCCATGGAAACGTAACGACACACATGGAATTGGTGTCGTGCTTCTGGCATTGTGTGAATTTCTGGAATATCAGGAGACAAATGATGAGACATGTGTGGCTAGCAAAGCTTAAGCAAGGGAAGAGTGAGGAATATGCGAAAAGGCATGCGGAAATCTGGCCGGAAGTGCGTGAAGTTCTTGTCGAAAGCGGTATACGTAACTATTCAATCTGGATAAGGGGCACTGAGGTCATCGGTTATTTCGAGTATGATTCAGAGGATCATCTACATATGCGACAGTCCGCAGATGACTGGATACACAGATGGAAAGATTATATGGGAAATCTTTTTCTCGAAGATTCAGAAGCAGATCCAGAGAAGTTTTCTGAAATCTTCTATCTGCTCTAAGCCGAACTGTTGGTTCTGGATGAATGGGGATATATCATCCCTGTTGATCGTGAAGGATCCCAGTTGCTGTTCCGCGTCATCGACGACTGCTACGAGAAGAAGAGCCTGATCGTCACCACCAACCTGCCTTTCGACCAGTGGGGGACCATCTTCACCAACGAGCAGCTGACCGCAACCATGTTGGACCGTCTGGTCCATCATGGACACTTGATTCAGACAGGACCGGAGAGCCAGAGGATGCGTCATGCGCTTATCCGCGACCGGCTTCCTCCCTCAAGATAAATTGGATATGTCGGATATGGAGAAGTGACCTGGCGTTCCTGGGGATATTTATCTGTCGCTACTGCCTGACTTTGCTGTACTGAAAGCTTGACACCCCACCCATCCAAGTGTATCCCATAGACACGAGATACATCGATTTTTACTTTTATGTTACATGCGGTCCCCGACATTAGGCGGGGATTTTTTATCTAGTTTTCTTAAAACAAATTTTGTCTTTGATTAGCTCTAACTCAGGATACTTTTCTTCTGCTGATGCTCAGTAAACACTTTTGTAGCCAACGCCTTTGAAGGGAGAGCCAGACCGCTGGTGATGGGAGAACGAAACCACTGACGGAGAGGAACAAAACCGTCGGGATGAATATGGCATTTTCCGATACATCCTAACACCCTAGAATGGACGACATGTCGCAAGACAAATCCATATTAGGGGGGAGTCGATGATAGACTACCTAAAGATGCTCCATCTCAGGAAACAAGGAGCAAGCGTCAATGCCATTGCCCATGCGATGACATGCAAATGGGACACGGTGGAGAGGGTCTTCTCGCGGTGCGAAAGAGTCTGGGGGAATATAGCGGACATTCCGGAGAATCTAAGTAATGAACACATCGCCGAGCAGATTTTCATTGCACGATACAAAACCGATGAGGCGTACCTGCAACCAGATGCAGAAATGATCATCGAGCGGCAAAGGCGTGGCGAACTACGAAACAATCTCTGGCTGGAGTATGTGGGGAAAGCCGAGGCACAAGGGAAAAAGGCGTATAAGATTACCCGGTTCAACGAGATTGTCAGCACCCATGCGACCAAGAATGACATGAGCATGCGCATCGGCCGGCAACCGGGGATTGAGGGCCAGGCGGACTGGGTCGGGGACAAGGCGCACATCAGTGAGCGGGACACCGGAGAAAGAATTGCGGTGCATATATTTGTACTTTCCCTTCCCTATAGCGGGTATTTCTATGCGGAGGCGTTCCGTAATGAAAAGATGGAATCGTGGATTGACGGACACCGCCACGCCTTCGCTTTCTTCGGAGGCTGTCCCTCCATCATGGTCCCCGACAATTGCCGGACGGCCATAACCCGGCCACAGAAAGGCACTGACACCCCCGCCATCATCACTACCCAGTATGCTGAATTCGCCGACCATTACGGTTTTCTCATCAAGCCGGCCAGAGTCCGCCGTCCGAAGGATAAAGCTCATGTAGAACGGACGGTCAGGATCATTGAGGAGGATATCCTCACGCCCCTGGCACGGCACAGTTATCATTCTCTGCAGGAATTCAACAGGATGCTCAGGAGAAAACTGCTCTCACGGCTTGAGAGACCGTATTCCAAGCGGACAGGGTCCCGTTCTGAGATATTCATGGCGGAGGAAAGAAAGATGCTACTGCCTCTTCCGGCATGCGAGTACCAGTCGTATACCGAGAAGAAAGCAGTAGTAAGCCGGGATACCCATATCCAATTCGACTGTGCCTATTATAGTGTACCGGTGCGATATATCAAAGAGACAGTCATTGTCAGGGCAACTGCTGAACATGTATACATCCATACCCAAATTCCGCCCAAGTTGTAACATGTTTCTCTAAAATTACCCAAAACACCTGTTCTATCGCATAAAACAAAGGTTTACTGGTTTCTTATTCACATAATACATGCTACAGTTCTGTAACATGGAAAAGCAAGATAAAGCCGAACTCTCAGAACCGAAGATCATTGATGTCTACAACAAGAAACAAGGGTACTGGTATGTCTATAAGGATTGGGCCCACTGGGATCCCGAGAAGAAGCAGACCAGGCATACCCGCAAGATTGTCGGTAAGCGGGAAGTCAAAGACGGACCCATCATCTACAACAACCGCTACAGTTCTGACTATGCGGTCGAGGAACTGGCAAAGCTCGAGGTGTCATCCACCACCCTTATAGGTGAGACTCTTGTCCTTGACGACATAGTCAGGGAGCTCGGTCTTGAAAAGCATCTGAAGGGTGCCTTCGGCAAGGATGGTGCTAAAACCATAATCGGCATGGCCGAATATCTCATATGCACAGAAAAGGCATTCTCCTGGTGTGGGGATTGGGCTGAGGGCCGCAATCCCAAGATTGAGCATATGACTTCACAGTCGGTTTCCGATTTCCTGTCCTCCCTCAACAACGACAAGAGGAACACGTTCTATGACAGCTGGATGAAGGCGAACAGATGCGTGAAGGGATATTTCTGTTTTGATTCCACGAATATCGGATGTCACAGTACAGAGACCAACCCTTTGGTCGAATATGGCTATACCCACGGACATATGGCCTTGCCCCAGGCAAACATTGCAATCCTAGCCAGACAGGACACCATGGTCCCCATACTTTCCATAGTCTACAACGGCTCCAGACACGACAGTACGACGGTAAGGAACCTCGTCGATGCCCTAAAAAAGCTGGGATTGAAATGCATCTGCATCACACTCGACAAGGGCTACTACAGTGAGAAGAACCTGCAAATCTTTCATAGCGAAGGATTTGACTACATCATATGTGTACCAAGGAATGTATCCTGGCAGTACGAGATAATAGATTCGCTGAGGGACCGGCTGCTTTCCCTTGAAGCCAGGACAGAGGTCCTGGATTCCGAAGGCAAAGAGCAGGTGGTCCAATGCATTGCCAAGCCCCTGATACGAAATGGTCGCCGTTGCTACCTGCAGGTGATATACAACCCAGCGGCCAGGGCCGAGGCAGAGAAGAATTTCATCGAGCTCTTGGCAAGGTGCAAGAAGGAGCTTGAAACCAATGAGCTGGTGGCTTCACATAAGGAACTTTACAAGCAGTTCTTTGAGGTCAGGGACACCCCCAAGAGGGGGAGGAAAGTCTTGGAAAAGGGACCTGTCATTGCAGAGTTCCAGAAGAAATATTCCGGATATTGGTGCCTTCTGACCAACCGCAAGAGATCCAGGGCAGAAATCTACGTAGCCTACCAACAGAGAAACAGTTCAGAGATCTTCTACGACATATTCAAGAACGACCTGAATGGGGATCGCATAACGGTCCATACGGTGGAGACCTTTGAGGGGAAGATGTTCGTCATCTTTATTGCCCTGACAATCTTGAGCAGACTGAAGAGCAAGCTGGCTGAAAAAAGGAAAGACAACAAGACCCTCAAAAGGCTGAAGACTTACGCACAGCTGCTTATGAGGATGAGCACGCTTTCCAAGATTTCCTTCAGGGGGAAGTACAAGCCGATCTTCAGCACACCCTCCAAACTTCAGAGGGAAATAATTGCCATGTTCGAGCTAGATTGGCCAGTCTAAGCTGGCCATGTTACAACTTGGGGCGGAATTTGGGAAAACAACCAAACCCCAAAACTAAATGGCATAATAATCAACGGTATTGGTGAAAATACGAGTGTGCGTACGTGGGATAAAAATTGACGAAATTGAGTAGTCTAAAATATCAATGAATAATGAAAAACTGGTAAGTAAGCTTCATACCAACACGTAGTTTTCGTTAACGTAGCCAATCCTTTATCTTTTACCCAAGGAGAAATGAGATGGCTACCAGACTTACCTTATACAGACGCAGCATCCTCACCCAGTACAATGCCCGAAAAGCAGGCATGACTGATTTGGTGTTCTGCAAACGTCACAAAATCAAGATGCAGGAGCTTGAATGCTGGAAAACCCTGGCTGCGACCGAGGTTGCTGAGGTTGTCTTTGCTGTCGAGGCCCAGGAGAGCAAAAAGAAACCAGAGGAGAAGACTCGCTTCTTTGACCGAGAAACCCTTTCCATGATTGAGGTCTTTTCGGGAAGACCGGAAGGTGATGACCTTTTTGCAGAAGAGATCACTCTGATAGAAAATATCCGCATGAGGGTTATGCTAAAGACAGCGAGCCTGTCCTGCACCATGAAGCATGTGGATTATCTCTACCATCTGGAGGACCTCCTCGATGCAGCCAGATAAGCCATTCATCCACGCCCTGGAAAACAGAAGGTTTTTCATTCGGACAGGCAGCACCGATTTCAGATGGGGAATCGACATGCTTGCCGCCTGTGCTGTCGCCACCAATTCGGATGCCGCGCTCAGTGGCGCAGTCTTTGTCTTCTGCAGCAAGAGCAGAAACCAGCTGAGATTCCTATTTTGGGAAGGCACAGGATGGTGGCTTTTGACTCGCAAGATCCTCACCCAGAGGTTCATGTGGCCCCAACAGAATGACGATAACATCTCCCGAGAAGCCCTCTTCGAACAGGTCAGAAGTCTTGCCGCAGACCCAGGAGAGTACCGTACAAAGGCTCTCAGAGCATGTAGCCAACTGTCCTGAATATTAAATCTAAACACATACGCCAAAAAGAATAATGTTAATTTTTATCCTGTAAAACCATTGTGTTTTCCCTCATGAAATGCTATCATTACCCATGATGGAAACTGAAGAAAACAAGCAAAAGCGCATCGATATATTGGAAGCTAAAGTGGCGGCCCTGACCCTTTCTGTGAAGGCTGCGAACAAGCAGTACGAAGGGTCTGTCCTCAGATATGGGGCCCTTGAGCAAAAGTATGGGCAGCTCGATGCCGACCATTCCAAGACCATTGGGGACTACAACAGGCTGCTTGCCTTTGTCGACAGCCTCCAGGAAAACATCTCCATCGACAAGTGCATGCTCTGGGCCGCAAAGACCGAGAAGCAGAGCAGCAAGGAACTCAAGCAGCTCAGGAAGGATCTTGCAGACTACACCCTCATCAACCAGGAGAAAATCAAGGACCTTGACATCGCCGAGGCGGATGCCCCTCCCCAGACTTCCAATGATGCCGTCATTGCCGGGATACTTGGAGACAAACCCGTGAAGCCTGAAGACGGCAAGAAAAAATGGGGGCGACAGCCTGGGGTGCAAACCTGCGGAAGGAAGATGTCCTCTTTCGATGCACTTCCGCGCCACGAGGTGAACAATGACCTCAGGGAAGTCTCAGATGCAGGGTATGCGGCCACCCTCACATTCATCAAGACTGTGGAAAAACAACAGTTTGACTATGTCAGAGGGCATTACCGTAACAAGGTAACCATAACCCATCTCTACAGTGACAAGGATGGCAAGGTTGTCTCCCTCCGCAACAAGCTGGCCCCAGATTTCGTCAAGGGCGGGAAGCTGACCAACGGGGCTGCTGCTGCCATTGTCGCAGACAAGGTCCTCTGGGGGCTCCCCATCTACCGCCAGGCAAAGCGCATCAACATGATAAACAGTTCCAACATCGTGGATGCCCAGATACTGAATTCCTATTTCCTCGCTGCAGGAGACCTGGTCACACCCATATGGGAGGATATTCTTTCCTACATCAAGGGCCAGAAGGCCATCCATGGGGATGAGACGACGCTTTTGTGCATTCACAACACGGAAAGAGAGAAGAGTGCTCTCGGCTATGTCTGGGCGCTCTCTTACCAGGGCGATGACCACCCCGCCTCCTATTTCCGCTTCTACAACACCAGGGGATATGATTGTGCAAGGGCTCTGTTTGGTGACTGCAGGGGAATTGCCCTCCAGAGCGATGCATATGGCGCTTACTCAAGCACCGCGAAGGAAATAAACGACAGCCTTGCCAAGACAATCGAACAAGAGGAAGGGGAAGAGGCCGCCAAGCAGTTCCTGCAGGATACCGAGGCTCTCCTTGAAAAAGGCATCGTACTTGCAGGTTGCCTGGCTCATGCGCGCAGAGGAATTTTTGTCTGCTTCAAAGCGATTTACAAGGAACTCCCGGAAAGCGAAGGGTTCATCACCTGCAACACCATTCTGGGGCTGATCGGCAAGCTGTATGAAATTGAGGAGACCCTGCGTGCCAAACGCCCCGGGGACAATTCGGATGAGGCTGAATTCCTGGCAGAGAGGAAAAAATTGGCAGAGCCGGTACTTGCATCCCTTGAAACGTATGCGGAAGAACGAGTTCCCCTCCATCAGGGCGAAGTGAAGCTGAGAAAGGCTCTCAACTATATCCTGAACCAGATGCAATACCTCAAGAATTATCTGGCGAGCAGCGAACTGTCCTGCGATAACAATTTCCAGGAAGGTCAAATTCGCCCCTTCGCAATTTCACGCAAAAACAGTCTTTTTGCCTCAACTGAGCGAGGGGCCCTCGCCTGGACAAAGCTCATGACCGTAATGCAGACTGCGATACTCAACAAAATCAATCCTACGCTATACCTGAAGTTCTTGCTGGACAAGATTACGGTGATAATGAATTCAGAAGCCAAGGCCAAGGATATTGACTGGTCACTGTTCCGGCCTTGGAACCTGACAGCCGAACAGCTGGAACAGGCCTGGGATACTTGAAATAGCCTAAACCCATAATCCATACATACTCTTGCATTACCTAAGCCATTCTAATCCAATGGCTGGGTGAGGTGTACCCACGTGTTGGTATGAAGCTTACACTGGTAAAATTCCACAAAATTAAGTGTTTATAAAACAAACACTTGCATAGGGTAATCTTGTATCAAGGGCAAGTTGTTATTGATGATGGATAGTCGAAATAATTGTATATGAGAGAACAAGAAGAATGGTTATGGACTCTTTTGCAAGATCGTAGAGCTTGAAAATCCTTTCCATGATTGATTGACCTTCTATAACCAAACAGCCCAATCACCGTATTCACATACACCGGTTCCATGATGCAGCTTGCCCTCGGCTTTAAGTTCCCGGAACGCGTTTCGCATTCTTCCAAGAATCTCAGGTTTTATATCCAGTGAGTGGTGGGCTGGGAACACTCGCTCAACAGGCAATGCAGCAACTTTCTCTAGGGATATTAAATAGGAGAGGGGATCAGTGGAAGGATAATAGGCGAACAACGTGTCCTTATAAACAAGGTCGCCTGTGAACAGATACTTTCGATCCTCTTCCCAAAAACACATGTGCCCAGGAGAGTGTCCGGGAGTATGTAACACCGTGATAACCCGGCCACCAAGATCAATTGCATCGCCATCGTCGAGAATACGGGTAGGAGTACCTTGAAAGAATTCATAAGTGTTTTCATCATAACCTGAAGGGGCCTCACAGCGGTCCATTACCATTTCTTTGATTTGTTCTAAGGTGAGAGGGAATCCACCGTTCAGCCAGTGCAGCTCGTCCTTATGGGCATAGAAATCGGGGAAATAACGATGGCCCCCGATATGGTCCCAATGGATATGGGTAGCGACGGCAATGATTGGTTTGTTTGTCTTTTTCATCACCTCATCGTGGATATTGCAGATACCCAACCCGGTGTCTATAAGTAGGCTGTAATCGGTGCCATTAATTAAATAACAATGGGTTTCTTCCCAGTGTCGGTATTCACTGATTATGTATGTATCGTCATCAACCGTGTCGATGGTGAACCAGTCGCTCATAGAACCTCCTTCCAGATTACGAGGGCATTGCCTAATATTTAAACAAGATACTATTTCTTCCGGATAGGAGAAAATATACCTTTATAAGCATCGGCAATTTGTGAACATAGAATTCTATCAAATTTCGATCATTTAAAATTTGTTCACATCATATCGTAATTCAACCATTTCCTTACCCATTCTATGCACGGATGTGAGCTGTAAATTTGGGCTGAGAACCTTGCGGGGAAACAATGGTTTGCCGGTTCCTAGTGTCGTGGAACCAACCTGGATGATTAGTTCATCCAATAAACCTGCGTCATAAAACTGTCCAGCTAAATCTCCACCACCTACTATCCATATGTTTTTCTCACCAGCTGTCAATCGCATGGCTGCATGAATAGGTTTTACTTCACCTTGGACGAAAGTAATATCCGCACCTTCGATAAGTGGAAGTTTTCGGGTAGAAAACACCCATGTCGGGAGGGAGTATGGCCAAGCTGAACCAGTTTCAGACCTTACCCTTGCTTCGTGGTGTACTATCCATGCGTAGGTGCTTGACCCCATCGCCAATGCTCCAACATGAGAATAGAATTCTGGATAACTGCTGTTTTCCAAATCACCAAGAGGAAATAACCAATCCAAGGAATCATCTTCAGTTGCGAGATATCCGTCGAGGCTTGTCGCGGTGTAATACTGAGTCTTAATTTTTAGACCTCCTTTATTATACATAAACCACATTGGTTCTGTGATTTCATTGTTTCATATGCAACATGGCGAATCGTTCGAATCAGTACTCTTTATAATAAAATTATGTTGTGAATTAGACAATCTAGACGTTACTCCGAAGAAAATTGTTAAATCCTGTACGTTACGATTCAGCTATTCTTACTTAGTGCCTTTGATATTTCTTCTCCAATCTTCTTTGCAACATCATTTGGTGACAAGAAGTCGGTTGATATTACTATTGAATCTAGATTAATAAAGTGCTCTCGTTCCTTGGCCCGATAGTATTTCATATATTCATCGAAAAAGGATCTCGATCTAGATTCATCTTGAGCTTTCCTTGAATACAAAGTTATATCACTTGCATCTAGATAGAAAA
>NZ_JBFWIJ010000037.1:0-25552 GCF_050256055.1 Sphaerochaeta sp.
CCCGCATCGAACCGATGATGGTGACGATGCTCACCATCATGACGGTAGGCATCAGCAACGGCAGCTTGATCTTGAAAAAGAGAGTGAACCGTTTCGCTCCGTCGATATGGGCTGCCTCAATGACATCACCGGGCATGTTCATCACCGCTCCCATGAAGATCAGGACGTTCATGCCCAGGTTCTTCAGAACACGGGTTACGATGACACTGGTCATGGCCCATCCGCTTTCAAACAGCCAGTTCGGACCCTGCAGTCCGAAGAGACCGAGCACGTAGTTCACCGGCCCATCGGCACCTCCTTGCAGCAGATATTTCCAGACGATGGCCCAGGCAACCCCGGAAGTGACCACCGGAAGGAAGATGATGCCCCGCACAAAACCGGTCCCTCTCGAGCCTGCTCCAAGATACAGAGCAAGCAGGAGACTGAACAAAAGGTTCAAGGGGACCACACCAGAACTGAACACCAAGGTATTGAGCAACGACTTGATGAAGAGCGGATCCTTGGCAAGGGTTCGGAAATTCCCAAGCCCTATGAACGCACTGGTGCCGAACAGCAGGTTTTTCTCCTGCAAGCTGTACAGAAATACCGAACCCAAGGGGAGCAGGACGAAAAGGAAAAACCCTGCCATTTGTGGGGCGATGAACGCCCAACCGATAAGCGCTTCCTGTCGGTGATTCGTGGTAAGGCTGCCTTTTTGCATACGTCCTGACTCCTTTGGTGCCTGCTTTATTTAATGTACTTGCCGTATACACCGGCGACTTCATCAAGAATCGCCTTGACATCGGCCTTAGGCTGCCACAACTTGTCGAACACCATCTTCGATTCGACCTCGATCTGGGGATACTTCACATGGCTGGGAAGCACCCGCCCGTTCTTGATGGAGTTGGCTACGGCTTGCTGCATCTGGGTCTTGCTCACACTCTTATTGGAGGTAAGGAAGGCCTCGGACGAAAGTACGGAAGTACGGGCAGGGGGCCAGATTCCGGCCATTGCCGCTACACTGTCCTTATCGGTCATGTAGGCAACCAGTTCACTGGCCAAGGCAACCTGCTTTCCGGTGGAGTGGGCGCCGATGGCAGCCTGTCCGATGACCGGGGACTCGCCTTTCGGACCGGCGGGCATGGGTGCGATCCCCCAAGCGAAGGGTGCATCATTGAGCTTGGAAACACGGGAGATCTGGCCGACCGTCATGGCCGCATTCCCGGCAAAGAAGTCACTCTGGTTTCCGGGAGGAACCACCGAACCATCCTGGTAGACCATGTCATGGAACAATGTCACCGCCGCTACCGACTCTGCGCTGTTGATCAAGATCTTCCCATCGTCAGTCCAGAAATCACCACCGTAGGAGCGTACGATCGGAGCAAGGTTGTGCAGGATGCGGGCATCATAGCCCTGTCCATCGACTGTCTGGTAGCCCCAGATACCGGTTTTGTCCTTGATGGTTTTGCTGGCCATCCTGAACGTATCCCAATTCCAGCTTCCTTCGGCGGCATACTGCTCAGGGCTCTTCAGGCCCGCTTTGGCAAACAGGTCCTTGTTGTACAGGATAAAGAACGGAGAGGTGGAGAACGGAATGGCATAGACCGAACCGGATTTGCTCCACAACGCCAGGGCATCGGGGGAAATATCCTTGGGATCATACGCCTGCATGGCATCATCAAGGTTGGCGAGCAATCCGCTTTCGATGAAGGCGGGAGCCGATGTCTCCAACACCCAGAAGAGGTCCGGGCCTTTGGAACCTTGCAATTCCAAGGAAAGCTTGGTGTTGTACTCGGCGAAGGGGATCGACTCAAAGGTTGCGTTGATCTCGATGCCTTTCTTCTGGGCGAAGCCCTGGACAAAGGAATTCAGCAAAGCAATCTGGTCGGGGTTGCTCGTCCACGTGGCGATGGTCAGTTCGACAGGTCCGGCCGGTGCGCCGCTCTCTTTCGCCCCTTGGGCGAAAAGCAGGGAAACCGAGCACAGAAGCACCAATGACAGGGCAAGGGCACGGACTACCCCCTTGGTATGGTTGATAGACATACATTCCTCCTTAAGTGTTTGATTAATCATTTAATCAGCATCTATACTCTAGCGTGAAGTTTCCCATCCGTCAAATAAAAAAAGCAAAACTTCGTACGCCGGGGATTCTGTTTGCAACTATCCGCCGGTCCATGCTCACCTGATACTGCATGCAAACACAGGAGGAATCGATGAACGAGAAACAACCGACCAAGAAGATAGGCAAAGCACGAATGGCCATTCTTTCCAGTTTTGCCGCCGTGGTGCTCTTTCTGTTTGCCTTCGGCTGCTACGGATGCAGTTACCAACCGATCGAGGCACCGAGCGAGGAGGAGGCGGTGAATGTAATCGAGCGCCTAGCGGACACCGTCTGGGAACTCGATACAGCCGAAGGGAAGCCGACGCTCCCCGAACTCTGGGATCAAAGCCTGGAAACCCTCGCCTTCGGTACGAACGATACACAGAACCAACAGTTGGAAATGCATCTGACCATCGAAGGGTTTCCTCCCCTGTATGGGAATCTGGTATATGCCCAGGAGGAAGGGTTCGATTTTGAGGTCGATTCACAAACACTGCCCATCACCGTGGTATATTCACAAAGTCGCGATGGGAGCAACGAAACACTCACCTTGGTCGGCGATCAAAGCAACACCCATCTATACTACTTGAAAAAATAAGGATTTATGCCGATAGTTGAAGGAGAGGATGGAAGGTTATCATTCGATTGACCTGATGTCCAAAAGAGGAACCAAGCCTATGACACGATATACACCGTATGACTCGATGCAATTCAGTGAAGAATCCACCGTAGTCACCACGCCGTTTCTGTTGGAACTGCTCGATTCCGCTTTGATCGAGAACCTGCAGCGGGGAAATATTGAAGCCGCTTACGGAGTGCTTGATTTGAGCGTCAATCTTGCACAGACAATAGAAGGAAACACACTCTCCGAAGCTGAGGGAAAAGCCTTGCTTTCCAAAGTGAAGCGGGCGATGCACAACGGGAACATCGCCGGGGCGAAGCAACACATGGTTGAATTTGTCCTGAGCTGATGGCGCAATCTTTGAACAACGGGTCGTTCGCATGCGAATGACCCGTTTTCTTTTCTCAACGCCCGATGCTGTAATACTCCACCCCGGCCTCCAACATAGCCCGGGTATTGAACAGGTTCCGCCCATCATAGACAAGGGGCGTACGCATCAAGGCCTTGAAACGCGACGGCTGGAGGCTTCTGATCTCGGGCCAATCGGTGAAGATGAAACAAACCTGCGCCCCATCCAGTGCTTCTTCCACCGTTGCGACATACTCCATGGAAAATTGGTATTGGCGCCTGCAGTTCTCTTCAGCCACCGGGTCGAAGGCTTTCACCAACGCCCCCTGGTCCAAGAGGAGGGGAATGTTGTAGATGGCCGGCGATTCCCTGAGGTCGTCCGTCCCTGACTTGAAAGCCAATCCGAGCACTGCGACCTTGATGCCGTTGAAGGTGATCATACGGTTGCAGGCCTTCCTGTACAGCTTGTACCGCTGTTCGTTGTTCACATCCACTGCAGCACGCACCGTACGCAGGTTGTACCCGTATTGGGTTGCCAGATACTGCAGCGCCTTGGTGTCCTTCGGGAAACAGCTTCCGCCGTAACCGATGCCTGCCTTGAGGAACCGCGAGCCGATCCGCTCGTCATAGGACATGCCCAACGCCACATCCTCAATATTCGCCCCTACCAGTTCGCATAGATTGGCCAAATCATTCATATAGGAAATCTTGAGGGCGAGAAAGTCATTCGCTGCATATTTGGTCATTTCGGCACTGCGTCTACTCACTGCGACAATGGGAAGATTGAAAGGGGCATACAACTCGCGCAGCTTCGCTTCGGCACCCTTGTCCTCCACCCCGATCACAATCCGCTGGGCATGCATCATGTCATGCACGGCCGTTCCCTGGGCAAGGAACTCGGGGTTGGAGGCAACCTGTATCTGGACTTGATGCACCAACGAATCTTTGATGAACTGTTCCACTTTGTCGTTGGTTCCCACCGGGACGGTGGATTTGACGACCACCAGGCAATCGTGCTCGACATGCTCGGCGATTTGGCGTGCCACCGAAGCGACATAGCTGAGATTCGCCGATCCATCGGGTAACTCAGGAGTCCCCACTCCGATGAAAATCGCATCGCTCTTGCGGTAGGCCTCCTGATAATTGGTCGTAAAACGCAGCAACCCACGCTCCAAGCCTTCCCTCAGATACTCAGAAAGGTCCGTTTCGTAGATCGGGCTGACCCCGCTGTTGAGCAATTCGATCTTTTTCTCATCAATGTCAACGCATGTCACATCGTGTCCGACGTGGGCAAAACAGACTCCCGCCACCAACCCTACATATCCGGTTCCTGCAATGGTCAACTGCATGTATTCTCTCCCCTACATTTCCCTTGATTTTCCCATAGCTCGGCCTTTCATGCAACACTTTACACAACAGATCAGGGAGCGCAAACCGTCCAATACTGCGTCTCTTCAGAAGAGGACTGCTGCAATGCTTCTATCAGGGAACCGACTCCGCTGCCCACACTCTCTTTGAGATGATCGGCCTCACTGGGAAAGCGCCGTGCATTGCTGATCGCCTGGGGGACGCGATCGCGGAAGAAGGCAAGGAAATGAATCCTGCTTTTATTATATCGTCCTCCAAGCTTTTCCATCAGATACCGTTCCACCTGGGTGCGATTACCTATCCGTTTGTTTTCCAAGAGAACAAGGGGGTCGTATTCGCTGAGATCGCTGTAATGCATGAGCAGCCAAAGTTCGAAGCAGGGGTTCGAGATGCACAGCCGATACCCTGCCTGCTTGCAGAGGATGAGCATCTGCTCAAGTTGATGGGCAGTAAAACTGTGCCGGTCGCGGTCGACGATGACCGAGACATGGTCCAGATCAGAGCGGTAGTGGCCTGAGGAAGCAAGCAATGCAGCGGTTTCCTCATAAATATGCAACGGGTTGCTGCCGGTATGCGGACCATGCCGCAATGGGATCATTTCCACAGCAGGAGAGATTCCCAATTCCGGTGCGAACTGCATCAAGCCCTTGAAATATTGGTACTCGGTACGTCGTCCTTCACAAGCGATGAAGTGTCTGCTCTTGGGAAGCACCGACTTCCGCTCAACGGCGTATCGTTCTCCAAACGGGGTCCCCATCCTCACACATCCACCTCCTGAGGAACGTACATGGAGGAGAAGCGGGGTACTCCTCCATACCGCCCGTTGAGATATGCTTCCTCAAGCGTGTTATCAAAGTGCTCCTGGAATTGGTCGAACGGATAGATGACACTCGAACCCTGCCCATCCTTCTCCACGAAAAAAATCTCATCCCGTCTGAGCAGCTCCAGATCGAGCAGATGGCTCTCATGTGTGGTGATGATCAACTGCAGATCCCTCACGGATGCCAATTGCAGGTAGGTGCGGATGAATTGCAAGGTCAGCTGCGGGTGCAGCGAACGATCGATTTCATCCACTACCAATACGCTTGCAGGCTGAGCGGTGACCATGACCGACAACAAATCAAACAATCTGCGGGTTCCATCGGATTCCTCTTCATAGCTGTATTCCTGCCCGTCGTGTTCAAAGCTGATCTCAAAGAAATGAGGTTCCCCGTTTTCATAGCGCAGCAGGAACAGTCGCGGGCCTATCTGGAGTCGATAAGCCTGCTGCTTGGCCAGACACGTGGATACATCCTGCTCGAATTGCGATTGATGCACCAACGGCACCCGCTCTGCGACAAGAGAGCGGGAAATGGGGGTGAATCGTACCTTGGAAATTCCGGTCGCAAAATGGGTGATGGCCGACCCCAGTTCCTTGGGATTCTCTACGGCGATGGCGCTGTAGCCCGAAAGGGAGGATGTAGGGTTTGCGAGGGTAAGGCGAACAAACCACTGATGGATGTCCAACAAAAGACTGAGCTGGCTGTCAGATTGGTAGAGGGCCTGTTTGTCAGTGACGATATGATGCAAGAACAGGACGGATACAACTGATTGCATGTCCGAAAGGTAGATCTCGAAACGGGGGCGAAGTTCCTCGGAGACCAAGGATGGATCGTAGGAATAGGTGCCGGTCTGCGTATTACGCACAAACAACGTCCGTTCGTGGTCAGGGGCCAATTCCACCAGCCATTCCTCGGTAATGGTCCTATCGGCAAGCAACAGCTCGAATCCGTAGGCGAAGAGGCGGTCCTTGACCACGATCTCAAACTCAAAATATGAAGTCCGGTCACGGTTTGCATGCTCCTGACGGGAGTACTGCCCGATATTGGTAATTGAGGAAGTTCCGAGTAGGATGATGCGATGGGCGAATGCCATTGCTTTGACCACATTCGACTTGCCTGCGGCATTGGCCCCGAACAAGGCTGCAAACTTTAGGAGATGCAGATTCTGTACGGCAAACAAGCGGTCATCGTCATGGTCTGTTTGCCCCATGAGCATCGCCAGACTTTGTCGTTGGTTGAAGGATAGGAAATTGCCTACGGTAAACCGTACCAGCATACGAAACCTCCAGAAAAACTGTAGCAGGAAATGAGACAGGGAACAAGCAGGAAATCTTTGCTCGCTACAGGGATACTTTTCCTAGACAAATGGAGGGATCGGTTTCATACTACAGGCAACCTTTTTCGTAATCAGGACCCATGAAACCGATATTCCGCATCGCTTGCATCAATTTTCTGCTTCTCTCTTTTTGCTTGGCACCGGTGATTGCAATCAGTACCTATACCACCCAGGATGCAGCCGATTTTCTGTATGACCAATGGCAGAACAATTCCATCGGCTTTCTTGCCGGGACGCTGGCAATCGATCCAGATCACATTCCCACCACGCTGGAATTGGTCGGTCCTTCCATTGCTGTTGCAAAGGTGCAATTCTATTATCTGGATCATCAGGACCTTGAATCTGCGAATGTCGAAGGCACTATCCTGATACGGTATTCTCGCACTGATGGCAATCTCGCATATACGTATCTCTCATCCCAGAAGACTCTCATGTTTTACCATCTGGACGCCACCAAACCGGTAGGCATCTACATCATGGTGCAGAAAAACCAATACCGCAATCTTCTGAACAATTTCTGGCTCTCCTCTCTCCAATTGGTAGGGGTGGGAGTGCAACAGTATTTCTTGCTCCATGATGACGATACTACCCTGCTACCTACGTTGAGCAACCAAGGAGAGGGTACCAATCCTGTTCCCATCCTAGGGGGAGGAGCCAGTGGACCGGCAGGAATAAACACAATTCCCATCGGGGATCCTGGTCTTGGGTTCTGGGAGTTCCTGTACAATATTGCCGATGCCCCATCCTACAGTCTGTGCTTTTCCAATGAGGATGTCTGTATTGAGGACATCAACGATGCGGTTGATTTGCCGATCGAACTTACTACGCTTACCTTGACGGTGGAAAATCTGGAGAATACCTATCTTGGTATGAACCAAGTAACGGTGCGCTTCTCCCAAACCGGGTATCCTTCATTCAGGCTCCTCTTGCAAACCGATTTTTCGGTCATCCTTCCATTCAAGCTCTACGCCAATCAGTGCGAGATTCCCTACAACAGTCCATTCAACCCTTGGCAACCACCCATGTCAGCGTGTAATCCAGCCTCAATCAGCATGGGAGTCTCCCAACAGGATCTGGACCATGCCGCCGAAGGAACGTACCGGGCAACCATCACGGTGGAGATTCTCAGTGGGTTGTAGCGTTCATTGTTTCTGGTACAGTACCATTTTCTGATAATCGGAAGGCAGCATGCCGAAGCGCTTTTGGAATGCCCTGCGGAAGGTCTGCGGGTTTGCATACCCGCAAAGCAGGGTGATTTCCCCGATCGTCATCTGCTTCTCGGCAAACAGCGAAGCTGCCCGTTCCAGTCGGTACTGTTCCAGATACTGCGCAAAGGATGTATCCATTTTCGTCTGGATGAAATGATAGAGAAAGCTTTCCTTCAAAGAAAAATCCGTTGCCATATTGGACAGGTTGAGGGATGGATCGGCATAGCGGTCATGGATATAGGAAATGATGCGTTGCAAAAGCAGTTCATCCTTGTCGCTTCGTGTCTGCCTGATCGCCTGTGCCTGGGAACGGAAAAACTGCTTTGCCTCGGAAAAGGAAGAAAACATCGATTGGCACAAATGCAGATGCAGCGACTGTCCAAGCTTGATGGCCGTTGCATACAGCACTTTCATCAGATTGGCATGCTCCTGGGTGGCAAGACTCCGTAAAACAAAGTTGTCCTGTTCAATGGTCTTCAGTATTTCTTCCAGCCCCTGTTCATCCCCTTTGAGCACTGCCCCCGAGAGCCTCCGTTCCATGTCGGCAGTGTACTGGTAGGGTTCATGCCGCAAGGACAAGTCGGAAAAGCGCCGCATCATTTCCCCTTGTTTCTCGCATACCAGGCTTTGCTGCACTTCCCCACATTCATTGGTAGCAGAGAATATGTCCTCCAATCGTTGTTTGGGCGAGCTTACCGCCATGGTGGTGCTGCAAGGAGCCACTTGCTGGAATTCCTTCCAGAATAGCGTAATCTGGTGATCCAGATACGCTTTATCCACATGCCAGAGCATGATCCAGATGGAGAATGAATAATCCATATACAAATAGTATTGTTCACCAAATGCGTGTCGGGCCTGCTTCTGGGCTGCGATTCGGGTGAAATCAATATCCTGCAAGTATCCACTGGAAAGATACTCATGAGATTCCTGGATGGCGATATGCACCATCTGATACGTATAGACAGAGGTAAGGTCTATATCCTTCTGGACCTGCTTGAGCATGGCTTGGATCTCGGAAGTCCCAAGCATCTTGCCATGGATGAGCCGGCGGAAAAATGCATCGGTGATGAACGGAATCCCCCCGGCATCCCGTACCGAAGAGCGGTCCTGTTCAACGACGGATTTGATGTACCCGACCGCCTGCTCATAGGGTAATGGGGCATGGGAAGCACCTACCAGACCGACCAGATCGGTCCATGCCCGATTGCTTCGTTCAAGCATATACAACGAGAACAGCCCCAGGGTAAGAAACATGCCGACACTCAGGAAGGCGAGAATCCACCAAAGGGGGTTGAGCATTGCATTGATCTCCTTCAGGGAAAGCAGGCTGGAGAACCGAAGCCCGCTTTGCGAGGAGGTAACCACTGAAAGGATGTAAGGCTTGCCGGCAATCGTGATTCGATGCTGTCCGTCCTCATACCACTTTTCGGGGATCAGAGAAACATCCCCTACCGTCTTGATGATCGCACCCGTTCCATCGGTCACATAGACCGTAGGATTCGGTCCGTCCGCCTGAGAGGACAACAAGGCGGAAAAATAATCGCTATCCAGCAGGAACATGATCTTTCCTGCATTTGCCGCAGGATTGTTCAAGGGAAAGGTCTGGACCAATGGGATGACCGAACGACGGCGCCCTTGCACCAACACCGAGGTTTCTGGGAAAAAGGCACGGGTGAAGACCGGGGTAAGATAGGTCGATTTGAATTGTCGGTAGTTGAGATCCTGGAAGGCGAACATCGAACTATACATCTGCTCGGGATCAAGAAAGGCATTATGAGAGGAGAGAATATACCCGCTTCGATTCGAATAAACATAGATTTCAGCGAGCATGGCATTGATGCTCGTCGAGGTAGGCAGTAGTGCCTTGGCATCGATGATCGTCTGGATTTCATAGGATCCACTGGGGACCTGGGCTTGGTAAATGAATTTGGCGATGTCGTTGTCGAGCAACAGCAATTGGCTGAGCTTGAACATCTGGTCCATGGAAAGATCGGTGGTGGAACGGATCAACTGCAGTTTTTCATACGTCTGCTCCTGCTTGTCCTTCCGAACCGTGGTAAGCATCCAATGCTGGGAGAGAATCAGTATGATCGAACACAAGACCAAGGCTGTCAGGAAGAGCAGAATGGTTCTGGAGTTGATGATCTTGTGATTGGGATTTCTCATAGGCGTGGGCAGTATAGCATACTTACCTCATATTCCGGATACTCACTTTCAATCGTCCAACCACTGGACGGTTTTCCAAATCTGCACTCCGTCATTGTTTTGTTTCGGTCCCGGGGTGCTGCGGCCATCGGATACGATCTGCATCAGCTCGGAACGAAGCGCTGCGACCACCTGTGGATATACATCCGCCACGTTGTTCGTTTCCTTGATATCGGATGCAAGATCATACAATTGGATGGGAGAGAGCGCCTGTTCCTCAGCACTTCCAGGAACCGGATACGACCATCCTCCCGAACCTTTGCACATCTCAAGTTTCCACCGGCCCTTGCGCAGGGAAAGCGATCCATCCAGACTTTGGTGAACCAGCGAAGTCCTGGGTTGTTCGCCAAATGGATCGGAGAACAGTGAAAGCATGCTGACACTGTCCACCGCTTCGCCTTCGGCAAGTGCCACGCCAAGGTATTCGGCGAGCGTCGCATAGAGATCGGACAGGCATACCAGACGATCGCACCGAACCTGACTCGGAAGATGTCCAGGCCAGCGCATCAGATACGGGACCCGATGCCCGCCTTCATAGATATCGGCTTTCATACCCCGGAAAATATAACTGGGATGATGCCCTGCCATGGCTAGCTCGGCGAAGTCAGCCATGGGGGAACAGCCGTTGTCGCTGGTCAGGACCACCAAGGTATTTCCCGTCAACCCCGCTTGGTCGAGCGCATCCAGGATACGGCCCACCGCATCATCGCAATGCAGGACAAAATCCCCATAGGCATTGGTATGGGAACGACCTTGGAACCGCTTGGCGGGAAGAATCGGGGTATGGGGGGCAGGCAGGGCCAGATAGAGGAAGAACGGCTTAGTATGCGGAGATTGGATGACCTCGATCGCCTTGTCGGTCAGATGGTCGAGCACCTGTTCATGGACAAAATCATCGGCGGTCAACCCTTCCCTCCAGAATCCCTTGCCGGTTCCTTTGGTCAACCTTGCAGGCACCTTCGTACATCGATCGTTCTCTATATACACATACGGAGGCATATCCAACGACCCACTGATGCCGTAGAAGGAATCGAAGCCGACATCCACCGGACCACCCTTGATCGGGGCGGTATAATCTACGGGATGGCTATCGGCAAACTCATCCGCTTCAACAAATCCTTCCTCTTTCGCAAAATCCATACCCAGATGCCATTTACCGACGGCATGGGTCGAATACCCGGTTTTTGAGAGCATGGAAGCAATCGTAGGACGCCCCGGTTCGATCAAAGGGGAGGAAAATCCTCCCAATACATAACTCTTCAAACGGGAGCGCCAATTATACCGACCGGTGAGAATGCTGTATCGGCTTGGGGTACACACGGCACTGGTGGCATGCGCGTCGGTGAACGTCATGCCTTCAGCAGCAAGTCGGTCGAAGTGGATGGTTGCAAACGGACATCCGGGGTTCAGTGATGAGACATCCCCATAACCCAGATCATCAGTAAGGATGTACACAATGTTCGGTTTCGTTTGCTCCATTCCACTCCTCCCGATCAGTAAGCAAAATTACTTGTATTGGCGGTTGTAGGCTGTCTGCATCAAGTTCAAGACGGCTTTCATCTGCAGCTTGTCAAGGTTGGCTACATATTCATTCCATACTTTGTCATCATTGACATCCAGTGAACCCACCATGAACTTGACAGCGCTCTGACGGATATAGTTGGCAAGTTCCCGTTTGACAGTGGAGAACTGCTCGCTTTCGTCGGCAGTGTACTTGAGCACGGGAACCTCAACGGAGGTATCCTCGTAGGGTTTGTACAGCTGACTGGTTTCGTCATACAGCGTCTTCTCGTTGTTTTCCGGCAGATAGTAGTTGGGATCGGAAGGGGTCGAAGGCTCCTTGGCAAGACCATTCTTGAGTGCCGGGGTCATCGCAGCGGCATAGGTCTGGATCCAGGTGTCGTTCTGCGGGTCCTTGTCGTTCCACAACGTCAGTTGCTGCCAGACTGCGGGTTTCCCATCCAATCCGATTTGTCCGGGTGTAGCCCAATCCCATGCCTCGCCTTGGAATCCGTTGCGCTGCAGCAACGTACCTTCCGGGCTGTACATGTAATCGAAATAGCGCATGATGGCATCAGCATACGGAGTATCGGAGCTGAGCACCAACTGTCCGATCTCAGGATTCTGGAAGAATGCAACGGTGTACTGGACACCCTTGGGCCCCTTCAGCGGAGCGATGGCACGGAAATGATTGAAACGTTCACCGCCGATGGTAGCGAACTGGCCTCTCCAGCCACCGGTGGCGAAACCGACGACCGGCTGGGCTGAACTTTCCACCAACTGGGTCAGCTGGCTGGAATCCTGGGTGAAGGATCCATTGTAGATCAAACCTTCCTTGTATAATTTGTTGACATAGGAAAGTCCCTGTCTGTATGCATCCTTGTTCATGGCGGTGTCGACTTTTCCGTTGACCATCATATAGCCTACATTGTCATCGGCATTCGCATTGATATTGGTGTCCAGATCGCAATAAATGAAGGAATTGAGCAGGAACCGCTCCACTTGATCGGACCAACCGATGATCGAACCGGCAAGGGGAATTTCATCCTGCTTCCCATTGCCGTTGGGATCCTGTTCCTTGATCGCCTTCAGCACTTGGTAGAACTCATCGGTGGTGGTAGGCGTCTTCAACCCCAGTTTGTCAAGAAACGGTTGATACACAAACATCTTGGCTTGGTTGGAACAATGGTAACACCCTTCCAGACGGGGTACGGAATAGATGTTTCCATCGATGTTGGTCATGAAGCCCACACCGCCGGGGAATTGGTCGAGCGCCTTCATCATGTTGGGCATCCACTGAGGAGTATAATACTTGTTCAACGGCAGGAACAGTTTTTCCTGCGCCCCGTAGGTGGTTTCCAGCTCATTGTTGATGGCGAATCCCAAGAAGGCATCAGGATAATCACCGCTGGCCAGAACCAAGGCGAGCTTCTCGGTTGCAGCCTGTTCCGGGATCATGATGTAATTCACTTTGATGCCGGTTTTCTCTTCCATGTACTTGGTGAACCGGTTGGTGTTGTAGTCTTCCACACAGGGAGGCTGAGCCACCATGATATCCACGGTGATGGGTGTCTTGACGATGGGGAACGTCCCTGCGGGGGTGTATTCCACCGAACTCTTGGCAGGCCCGGCATCCTTGGATCCCTGGGCAATGAGATTGGCCGGCAACAGAAGTGCGACCAACAATACGATACAGGCTGTCTTTTTCATGGACTCCTCCTTATGTACCAGATGCCGAACGGCATCCTAGTCCCTTATCCTTTGACCGATCCTATCATCACACCCTTCACAAAAAACCGTTGGACGAAGGGATAGATGACCAGAAGCGGTACACTGGCAACCACGATGATTGCATAGCGAATCGTCTCACTCAGTCCTTGCGCACGTATCGCAGCCTCCACGTCCATGGTCATGGATGGGGTGTTGCGGTTGATGATCAGGATATTGCGCAGCACAATCTGCAGCGGGTAGAGTGCCTGGTTCTGCAGATACAAGAGTGCATCGAAATATTTGTTCCACTGCCCTACTGCATAGAACAGGGCCAGTACTGCGATGATCGCCCCGCTGAGGGGAAACACGAAGGAAACCAGGAAGCGGATGTCCGAACATCCATCGATTTGTGCCGCCTCATACAATTCATCCGATATGTTTTCCTGCAGAAAGGTCCGGGCGATGATGACATTCCATACGGTAATGGCGTTGGGAAGGATGATGGACAGCCGGGTGTCGTAAAGCCCCAGATTCCGTACGACCAGATACAGCGGGATGGTGCCTCCGCTGAACAGCATCGTGAACAGAATGAGCTTGGTGACCAATTTCCTTCCCGTGAATTCCTTGCGGGAAAGCGGATAGGCAAGCAGCATGGTCAACAGGACACTTACCACCGTTCCGCTTACCATATAGAAGAGGCTGTTCAGGTACCCGGTTCCGATTTGTTTGTTGGTGAATACCGCCTGGTAGCTTACCAGGTCGAAATGCACCGGCAACAGCCACACCTTCTTTGCCATGACCATCTGCGGTTCGCTGAATGAACAGGAGATGATGTAGAGCAAGGGATAGAGGACGATGACCAGACTGACGAACAAGAAGATATTGACCACTACCGAGAAGAGCCGGTCGGTCAGCAATTCCTTTTTCCTATAATGCATCACCACAGCCCTCCCTCTTTGTTGCGCAGCTTCGCCAGATGGTTGAAAGTGAGGATCAGAATGATGTTGATCACCGAATTGACCACGTCGATGGCCGTCGAATAACTGAAGTCACTGTTGATCAACCCCATCTTGTAGACGTAGGTGGACATGATCTCGGCGCTCTCCAGATTCAAGGGATTCTGCATGAGAAACGCTTTTTCAAAGCCAAGACTCATGATGAAGCCCATGTTCATGATGAACATGATTACGATGGTGTTCTTGATCGAGGGAAGGTCGACATACCAAACCTTCTGGAATTTGTTCACCCCGTCGACCCGGGCGGCCTCGTAGAGTTCCGGGTTGATGCCCGTCAGGGCGGCAAGGTAGATGATGGCGTTGTATCCGGTATTCTGCCAGAGCGCCGACCAGACATAGATATGTTTGAAAAGAGTGGCCTCACCCATGTAATTCACCGAGGGTTTTCCGAACAAGGCACGTATGGTGTTGAACAATCCGAGTGCAGGATCAAGGAATTGCATAAGGATGGCTACCATGACAACCGTGGAGATGAAGTATGGGGCGTAGGTGATCATCTGCACACTCTTTTTCCAAAGCCGTGAACCGGCCTCATTCAGGGCGATCGCAAGGATGACGGCAAGCGGTATGGAGGATACCAAGGCGTACATACTCAAGGAAAAGGTATTGTACATGATCCTCAGACTCGATGGATTCTTGAAGAACTTTCCGAATTGGTACAATCCCACCCAAGGACTGTTCCAAATCCCTTGGCTTACCCGATAGCGCTTGAATGCCAACAATACCCCGTAGAGGGGCAGATATTTGAACAACAGGAAATAGAGCATGGGAAGAGCGACAATGACATAAAATTGCCAATGTCTTCTCCATCGGGACGGTCTTGGGTGCAGGATCGCTTTCTTCATGGAAAAATCGTCGCATGGAAGCCATCAACGCAGAAGAGTCAAGTTTCCAAAGCTGCATGCGTACAGGTACCAATGCAAGCGTCATTTTTTGCATCATGCGTCGTAGATTCAAAAATTGACGCATCCTGCGGTTTCGATTGCAGATTTTGACGCTGGGTGAAGCGGGAAAACCATCCTATGCTGAGCACAAGGAGCAGCGCATGCACAAAACAAAGCAAGAGCAGTGGCAGAATCTGCAATTCGGATTATTCATCCATTTTGGATTGTATTCATTGCTTGGGGGAGTCTGGAAAGGAAAGCGGATCACGCGCGGGTATTCCGAACAGATTTTGTCCCATGGATACCTTCCCCAAGGCGACTATGAAGCTTTGACAGGGCAATTCTCCCTGCCTGCGTTCGACGCCGACCATATCGTCTCGGTTGCAAAACAGGCAGGTATGCAGTACGTGGTCCTCAGTGCAAAACATCATGACGGATTCTGCTTGTTCGATACCAAGACCACCGATTACTCCAGTAACCATGCCGCCTGTTCTTTGGATGTTGTACGGGAAGTACGCAATGCATGCACCAAATATGACATGCAATTCGGTATCTACTTCTCCTGGATCGATTGGCACTTTCCCGAAGCAATGCCCATCAGCAGCCACAACAGCGACCCAATCGTACCGGCACATCAAAATCTCAACATCGCCCAACTGACCGAATTGCTTTCGAATTACGGAAACATCTGCGAGCTTTGGATGGATATGGGCTTTCCCACTGCAGCGCAGTCCGAACAAGTACGTGATTTGGTGTCCCGTCTGCAGCCGCAGTGCATGATCAATGGGAGGATCTGGAACGACTGCCAGGATTTCCTGACGATGGGAGATAATGAACTTCCTTCGGTCCGCCTCGATTGTCCATGGCAGACGCCTGCTTCCATCTATAAGGAAACCTGGGGATACCGCAGTTGGCAGGAACGGGGCGACGATGCAACGAAAATCGCAGAACTCAGCCAAACTGCCCGCAGTGTGGTGCAACAAGGGGGAAACTATCTCCTGAATATCGGATTGACCGGAGACGGATCGATTCAGGAGTTCGAAGAGCGGGTTCTGTTGGGAATCGGGAAAGCATTGGCGGAACAGCCGTTGCGTCGGCAGGACCGGAGAATACAAGTGGCTGTCCAACCGTTCATCCATGAACAGTTGGATACGGGAAGGGGGGAAGGGCTCTATCGATATACCGGATCAGACTATTATTCCTATCATCCGATTCTCACCTCCCTCTCTTGGGCGGTTTCTGTTTCCGAGGATACCTGGGTTTCCCTTTCCTGGATGAGCGAGCAACCGCTCAAGCAGGAGCAGAAACTGGGATTTCTCCTGGATGGAAAGACAAGCTATCACAGCTTGCAGGCAAACCGGAGCGGCGACAGCCTGACCGATCGGGTGTTGCTCACCAAAGGCGAGCATATGCTCTGTCTCCATACGGTGGGAGAGCCGCTCAAACGTACGGAAATTCTCGAACCCAATCTGCATATCATACTGCAAAAGGAAGGTACTGTATGACCATAGAAGTCTGTCTTGAATCAATTGCAAGTGTACTGGCCGCAGAACAAGGCGGAGCCGACCGCGTGGAATTCTGCGCCGATCTCTTCGAAGGGGGAACCACTCCCTCATTGGGGGCCTTCAAGACGGCCCGTTCCCGTTCCTCCATTGCGATGAACGTCATGATTCGTCCGCGTGGCGGGGATTTCTGCTACAGTGACCTCGAGTTCGAGGCCATGAAGGAAGATGTCCGCCTGTTCAGGGAAGCCGGTTGTGACGGCATCGTATTCGGCATCCTTACTGCGGACGGACAGATTGATGTACAGCGCAGCGCCGAGCTGATCGCCCTCGCCCGCCCTTGTTCGGTCACCTTCCACCGTGCCTTTGATATGACAGTGGATGCTTCCCGTTCGCTCGAGACCCTCATTGGCCTGGGAGTCGACCGGGTACTGACCAGCGGCATGGAGGCTACGGTCGGCGAAGGGATTCAGACGTTGCGCTCGCTGGTCGAGCAGGCGGGGGATAAGATCATCGTCATGCCCGGCTGCGGCATCACCGAACGCAACTTTGCTTCCATCCACCAACAAGTGGGCGCCAAGGAGTATCACGTATTCCTCCCCGGCACCTATGAATCCTCCATGGCATTCAGGCCCGATCATATCTATATGGGAGGCATGCTCAGACAGCCTGAGTTCAGTATCTCCCACACCGATCCGGCCAGGGTGAAGACGATCACCGCTTTGCAGGGAGGTCTGGTATGAAAGCCAGGATTTTTGTCGGAGGTCTGCATCACGAGTCCGACACCTTCAACCCGATCATCACCACCAAGGAAGCGATCCATGTCATTCGTGGTCAGGCAATGATGGCCAAGCGGGAGAACTCCTCTAGTGGGATCATCCACACCCTGATCGCCGCAGGATACGAAGTCATCCCCTCCTTGTTGGCCAGTGCAGTCCCGAACGGGGTTTGGGATCGTGCCTACTATGAACAGCTCAAGGGAGAGTTGCTCACCCAATTGAAGGAAGCGGGTCCCCTCGATGCCATCTGTCTCTCGCTGCACGGCAGCATGCGCGTCCAATCCATCGGGGAAGCTGAACAGGATTTGCTGGAAGCGATTCGGTTGCAGCATCCCACCACCCCGCTTTTTGCCAGTCTGGACATGCATGCCACCCTCACCAGACGGATGCGGAAAGCCGCAGATGGGTTCGTCGGATACAAGTGCGCCCCGCATACCGATACCTATGAAACCGGTATCCATACGGCCCTAATGGCGATCAGAACCTTGGAAAGCGGGAAACGCCCGACTATGGCAGCTGTTCGGATTCCTATGTTGATCGCCGGGGAACAAAGCGAGACTTCGGTTGAACCGATGCGGAGCCTGATCCGGGAATTACGAAAACGGGAACAGGAGGACGGCGTATTGGCGTGTTCCTACCTGCTGGGCTTCCCCTGGGCCGACGGAACGGAGAATGCGGTACATGCGGTGGTGGTCACCCAGAACGACCAAGAACAGGCGGACAGGTTGGCCGAGGAGCTTGCTTCCTTGTTCTGGAACAAACGTGCCCAATTCGGATTCTACACCGAAGCGCTCCTGCCTGAGAAAGCGGTGGAAGCGACCAAGCAATCGTTACGGGACGGGACCTTCCCGGTGGTGATCAGCGACAGCGGGGATAACCCGACCGCCGGAAGCAGTGCGGATGTAACCACCTTCCTTGCATCGTTGCTTGCAGACCCGGTTCTCTCCCATCTCGATCCTCCACTTCTCTACCAAGGGTTCTATGACCCTGAGGTCGTCAGCGCAGCTATAGAGGCAGGAGTAGGGAACGAAATCAGATGTGAACTGGGCGCAAAGTTCGACAAACGCACCAGCAAGAGTCTCAAGGTCAATGCTCGGGTGCTTCGTGTGAATCAGGATTGGCAGGAGGCGAATCTTGTCCTGCTTTCCCTCGACGGGATCGAGGTGGTGGTATTCGACCGGCATGTCGGTTGCTACGACCCGGAGATGATGCGTAGCCTCGGCGTAGAACCCACCCGACGCAAGGTCATAGTGGTGAAGCTGGGGTATCTGGAAAATGAGATCCGCAGCATCTCCAAGCGTTCGATCTTGGCTTTGACCACCGGTTCGTCCGATGAATTGTTCATGCGCCTGCCCTATCGGAACCTGCCCCGTCCTCTGTATCCGTTGGATGTTGCGTTTGAGGCTGAACTCTCTTTGATCTGAATGCCAGAACCATACACAAAAGGGGAAGATACCTGCGTTTCTTCCCCTTTTTCATGATTTCTTATTTTTCGTTCCAATAGATATAATTATTATCATTTTCCCTCTATTTTATCGCTTGCAGTCGATCAACAGCATCATCGAACGCCACGTTGCTTTCTTGCTTGACAGAATGAAAAACCTGTTCCTAAACTACTGTAGTAAAAACGTTTTGCGTAAATTTGCTTTATTGATTGCAATTCCTGAAAGGAGGAAAAAATGAAACACGTATCGGTATTTCTCCTGGTATTCCTGCTTGCACTCACCACAGTCGGTGCTGCAGGAACCCAAGAACAAGGAGCTCAGAAAGACGTCACACTCTCGGTGCTCTGGTTCAATGACGCCAATGAGTCGGATGTTTTTCTCAACACCATCGACGACTACCTGAAGGCCAATCCCCACGTCAAGCTTGACTTGCAGATTGTCGCCTACAGTGAGTACGACCAGAAGCTGAAGCTCATGATCAGCGGGGGCAATCCACCGGACATCGCCCGGATCACGACAAACACCCTCTCGGTCGTGGTGGACAGTCTGGAACCCATCGACAACCATGTCTCCGACATTGCGGCGGTGAAACAGCAGTTCCTTCCTTCCATGGTAGCATTTGCCACCAACAAGGATGGGAAATTCGTCGCCTACCCCACCGAGGCAACCGCCAACGGGATGCTGGTCAACAAGACCGCTTTTGATAAGGCCGGCATCAATGTTGAGGAGGTAAGCAAGACCTGGACATGGCGGGAATGGGAAACCATCATCAAGCAAGTGCTCGCCGCAAATTCCGAGATGAAATACGGCCTGACCGTCGACTTCACCCCGCATCGGTTCTCCACCTTGCTGTATCAGTTCAACGGCCATTTCCTCAATGCGGACCAGACCAACATCAATTTCAACAATCCAGGTACCATCGCCACATTGCAGTGGTTCAAGCACCTGCATGATACCGGACTGGCACCGAAGAGCGTATGGCTCGGATCGGAGAACCCGGCTGAACTCTTCCAGGCAGGCTTGGTCGCCGGACATATCGGCGGCAGCTGGAACATCAACACGTACAACAAGAACGTGAAGAACTTCGAATGGGAGGCGGTGCGAATGCCCAAGGGCGTGATCAACTCCTCGGTACCGGGCGGAAAGTTCGTGGCATCCTTCAAAGGAAGCAAGAACAGCGCAGAAGCCTTCAAGCTGATGGCCGCCTTCACGGACAAAGCCCACAACGAGGCATACAGCCGTGACACCTTCAACATTCCTTCCCGGACCGATGCCCAGGTTACCTACCCTTCGAACAGCAAGGACTTCGAGGTGTTCCTGGATGAACTGAAAGTCACTCCCGCTTATACGGCGAATGAATGGAAGAACACCAACCTCAGCAAGGTGACCACCTACATTCGTGAACAGATTGTGGAAGTCCTGCTCGGCAACATCACCGCCGAACAGGCTGCAGCCAACGTTGACGCCAAGGGCAGCACCTACTTCAAGTAACACTTTTGGATATCGGACTCCTCCCTTTTTGGGGAGGAGCCCGATTCTTCCACCTTGCAGGTATTCCTGCCCAAGGGCATCAGTATGAAACATCACACAAAAGGGAATTTCCACCAGACAGCGGCTCCCTTACTTTTTCTACTTCCCAACATCCTCATTTTCGGCACGTTCATCATCATTCCCGCCATCCAGGGACTGCGGATGTCTTTGACCGAATGGGGCGTGTTCACCCCCGAACGCTTCATCGGGTTGGCAAACTTCAAGGAATTGGCCGGGGATATGGTGTTTTGGAAAACATTCAGCAACACCTTGGTCTATTCGGTCTTCACCGTCAGCCTGATTATGGTCTATGCATTGGTCCTGGCCTTGCTGCTTCACAAGAATACACTCAAGGGCGAGAAGTTTTTCCGCTCATTGTTCTATATACCGTCACTGCTGAGCATGATCACCGTCGGTATCGCCTGGCGGTTCATTCTCGGAGATGAGATGGGCATCATCAATTATCTGCTGCGCGCAAGCGGACTTTCTCCGGTCGGCTGGCTTACCGATGGGAAGCTTGCCATGGTTTCCCTGATCGGTGTTTCCATCTGGGCTCAGGCCGGTTATTACATGGTTGTCCTGATCGCAGGCCTGCAGGCAATCCCTACCGAATTGTATGAAGCGGCAACCATAGACGGGGCCGGTTCGGCAAGAACTTTCACCTCGATTACGCTGCCGATGCTGCGCAGCACACTGTTGGTGGTGTTGGTCCTCTCGACCATCGCCTCCTTTAAGGCGTATGAGCTGATCGCAGTAATGACCAAGGGAGGCCCGGGGTATGCAACCAAGCTGATCGTGCAACAGGTATACCAAGTCGCCTTCCTTGAGGACAGGATGGGATACGCAAGCGCCATGTCCATTGTGTTGATGCTGATCATCGCGTTGTTCACCGTCGTACAGTTCAAGTTGAACGGGAAGGAGCAGGACAATGAATAAAAGCCGTCGTACCACCACCTATGCACACTATGGTGTTTTGATCATCCTATCCTTGGTGACGCTGCTTCCGGTGCTTTGGGTCATGCTTTCCTCGTTCAAACCACAGAGCGAACTCTTCCGCATTCCCTTGACCTTCATTCCCCAAGAGTGGACGTTGGAAAACTATGTCAGCTCCCTGAAGGCAGGGAACTTTCCGATATACTTTTCCAATACGGTATGGGTTGCGGTGGTTTCCACCGCTTTGACCGTACTGATCAACGTCATGGCGGGCTATGCATTGGCCAAGTATGTGTTCGTTGGAAGAAATGCCATATTCACCATCATGATCGCAACCCTTATGATTCCGCTGCAGGTCATCATGATCCCGATTTTCCTGCAACTCAAGCAGCTGGGAATGCTCAATACCCTGTGGGGCATCATCATTCCTCCAGCGGCGACCCCAACGGGAGTCTTTTTGGCGCGCCAGTATCTGGTGACGCTTCCCGATTCCCTGATCGAGGCGACCCGTATCGACGGTGCACGTGAGGCTACGATTTTTTTCCGCCTGATCCTGCCGATGAGCAAGCCCATTGTGGCGACCATCGCCATTTTCAGCTTCATGTGGCGGTGGAATGACTATCTCTGGCCCTTGATCGTCATCACCGACAATCGAAAACAGACCATTCAGCAGGCATTGGCCAATTTCGTAGGACAGCTGCAGATCAATTGGTCCGATCTGCTGGCCATGACCACCATAGCCATCATACCGGTCATTCTGGTTTTCCTGACTTTCCAGCGTTTCTTCTTCTCCGGCATCGCCGCAGGTTCAGTTAAAGGATAAGGCATGAAACATATCATTCACTCACTCACCACGTGCTCTTTGGTCGATTTGAGGCATGCAGTTGCCAAGGGTACGGGAGGCGCACTCCATTTTTCCTTCCTTACGTCGGAAATCGTACGGATTTCCTATCAGTTTTCCTCGATTCGCATCGAACCGGCATATGAACAGGCCAGCGAGTATATGACCGAACCGGCGACGCATTTGGCATCGGATGATGTACTTGTCATCCAGGACGAGGACCGTGTCTTTGTGCTCAGTTGCAGGGAGACGAGGATCGTCGTGGAAAAAGAAACAGCATCGGTGAGCGTATGGTACCGTGGCAGGCTCCATCACGGGGGAAGAGTCGGGACTGCCGATACGGTACTCCCCTCGTATCAACTGCGCTGCTTCACCAAGGAAGGATGTGCTGATTCCTTCGGCCGATTCAATTTCCCGTTGGAAGCGGACGATGAATTCTACGGATTGGGGGATAAGAGCGGAAGCCCCAACCGAAGGGGGAGACGGTTTTCAATGTTCAACCGGGACTCGCTCGGCTATGATGCGTCCAATTCCGATCCTTTGTACAAATCGGTTCCGTTCCTGTTGAAACACAATCCGAAGCAGCAATTGGTCTCGGGTTTGCTGTTCGACCAGAGTGTGATCAGGGTAATAGACCTGGGCAGGGAAAGTCCTTTTTATTTCATGGTGGAAAGCGAGGGCGGTCCGTATGCATACTATGTGCTCTTGGGGGATGATTATCATCAGGTCATGGCACAATACTACCGGGTTACCGGTTTTCCCGCCTTCCCTCCGTTGTTCAGTTTCGGGTTCTTCGGTTCTTCCATGAACTATGTGGAACCTGATGATGCACAGGATCGGATGCTCGCCTATTTTGCCACCATTGAAGAGCATCAAATCCCCTGTGAGGGGATGTATGTTTCGTCCGGATATCTGAAAAGCCCGGAGGGAAAGCGGTATGCGTTCCTGTGGAATACCCGGAAGTTTCCCGACCATCGGGCCTTTCTCACATCGCTTTCCGAGCGTGGGTACAATCTTTGCATGAATATTAAGCCTGGGATCCTGACCTCCCACCCTTGGTATGAGAAGCTCAAGGAACAAGGGTATCTGATCAAGGACCAAAACGGGCAACCCTACCGGGAATTCTTCTGGGGCGGGGATGCTTCGTTCATTGATTTCAACAACCCCGATGCAAAGAACTGGTGGAAGAGCCAGTTGAAGGAACAATACATCGATCATGGATGCACCGGCATCTGGAACGACAATAATGAGCTGGAGTTGGAGGATGTCGGCGTGGAGGCATACAAGACCCGCTCGTTGTATCCGATCAAGATGGCCCAGGCTTCCTATGAGGTATTCAAGGAGGCCCAACCCCATCATCGTCCTTGGATTTACTCGAGAAGCGGATATGCTTCGTTGCAGCGCTATGCCAGGACATGGTCAGGCGATAATGCAAGCGATTGGAAAACGCTTCACTTCAACCAATATATGGGCATTGGGTTCGGTCTTTCTGGTCTGCCCTATTTCGGGCATGATCTGGGGGGATTCTTCGGTGTGTTTCCGGAGGAGGAATTGCTGATCCGCTCCTGTCAGTCGGCGGTGTTCCAGGGCAGGTTCGTCATCCATTCCTGGCGTGAGGATGGCAACCCCACCGAACCATGGTCGTATCCTACTGCTCTGGACCCGATTCGAAGCCTGATCTGCGAGCACTACCGGTTCATGCCATATTTGTACACGTGCGCCTATTCTGCGGCAACTGAGGGTATTCCTCTGGAACGATCGTTGCACCTCGAATTCCCTGAGGATGATGCGATTGCGGTTGACTGCGTCCATTCACTGTTCGGTCCTTCGATCCTGAAAGTATTGGTTACTGAGAAAGGGAAGACGGAGACTTCCGTGTATCTTCCCAAAGGATTGTGGTGGTACAGCAAGGAAGGAAATGCGTATCGGGGGGGAAGTGAATGTGTGGTTCCCTACCCGTGTGATGGGTCGGTGCAGTGGTTTGCAAAGGAAGGGTCTGCGATTCCCACCACAAGGGGAGTTCAGCACCTCCGCTCGGCATTGTTTACGGAGGTGGTCTTCCTGGTATTCCCGTGCCTGACCGAGCAGAAAACTGTTACCACACAGTACTTCGAGGATGACGGGCTTACGGAGTTGGATCAACAGTCCTACAATCTGTGGGAGTGTGCAGTAACACGCAATTCGGTCAGGGTGACCAAGCTTAGGCAAGGGATCGAGGGCAAGGGAAAGCGGATGTTCCGCATTGAGGTTCCTGCGGGGTTCTCATGTTCTGATTCGGTGTTCGATCCGGATGCCTTGCAGGAAGGACAAAGCCGGTTGCTGTCGATAATAGGGTGACAAAACCCTACCGAAGGCCGTACACTGGAGCGTAGGAGGAAGGGATATGCCCGAGACAGTTACCATTTTGGATGTGGCACAGGCAGCCGGGGTATCCCCTGCCACCGTTACCCATACGCTCAACGGGAAGCGTCCGGTGGGGGAAGCCACCCGCAGGAAAGTGCTTGAGGCGATCGAACAGCTGGGGTATGTTCCTTCCTGGAATGCTTCACGGATGAAACGGGGATCGTCGGGGATCATCGGCTGCTTGGCGGCCGATATTACCGAGACATTCGTGAACCAGATCGTCCGGGGCATCGAGCACGGGCTCGCCGGCGGCCAGTATTCCCTGTTCTTCGTTTCCGGGATTGAGTTCGGCAACGACTTGAAGAAGGCTTATCAATTTTTAAAAAGTCATAAGGTTGAGGGGATTTTATTCTGTCATCATCTGCCGATTTGGAAGGAATTCAATCTGGATACGCAGAATTCAGATATTCCGATTGTGTCGGTGAATATGGATACTCCGGATATGATCAGCGTCATTCCGGATAATCAGACGGGAGGGTATCAGGCAGCCGAACATCTGTTTGGGTGCGGGATGCGTCATCCTGCGATGATCTGCGGCCCCGAGGACAGGCTTTCGGTCCAGGATCGCCTGAAGGGATTCTCCGAGCGGGTGCAGGAACTGAATTTGCCCATGCCGAAGGATTCGTACTTCGGCAATTATGACTTTGATCATGGGTTTGCATCTGCAATGCAGTTGATGGCCGCGTCTCCTGATACCGATGGCATTTTCTGTGCGAACGACTACATTGCCGCCGGTGCCATTTCCGCTTTGCAGAAGCTGGGCTTCCTCGTTCCGCAACAGGTACGCGTGGTAGGATTCGACAACCGTGATTTCTCATCCTTCTGGAATGTTCCGATCACTACTTTCGAGCTTCCGTTGCAGGAGATGGGTATGCTCGGGGTGAGCATTCTCAACCAGGTGATTACCACCGGCTCTTCTGCAAAGACCAAGCATGTGTTGCAGTCCAAGTTGATCCCCCGGCAGAGCAGCAAGGGGTGAAGATGAAAAAAGGGAACCTGTTTCCAGATTCCCTTTTTTCAT
>NZ_JBFWIJ010000038.1:0-2702 GCF_050256055.1 Sphaerochaeta sp.
GGCGGATGCACTCTGGTTCTCCAGTACGTGCTTGAGGTCGGATATTGCACTTTCGATCGTGGCCTTATCCTCGCTGGTGATCTTGTCCCCGTATTCCTTCAAGGATTTCTCGGTGGAGTAGATCAAGCTGTCAGCCTCGTTGCGGGCATCGATGCGGGCTCGTTCCTTTTTATCCTCTTCCGCATGGGCTTCCGCTTCACGGACCATCTTTTCGATGTCGGAATCACTGAGGCCGCCGGAAGACTCGATACGAATCTTCTGCTCCTTGCCGGTTCCCAGGTCCTTGGCGGATACGTGCACGATGCCGTTGGCATCAATGTCGAAGGTAACCTCAATCTGAGGAACCCCACGAGGAGCAGCCGGGATACCGATCAGGTCGAACTTACCGAGCGTCCGGTTCTGAGAAGCCATTTCCCGTTCACCCTGCAGGACGTGGATGCTTACCGCAGTCTGTCCATCGGCAGCAGTGGAGAAAATCTGGCTCTTACGGGTCGGGATCGTGGTATTCCGTTCGATCAAACGGGTGCACACCCCACCGAGGGTCTCGATGCCCAAGGAAAGCGGCGTGACATCCAACAACAGGACATCCTTGACGTTACCACCAAGGATACCACCCTGAATGGCAGCGCCCATGGCAACCACTTCATCCGGGTTGACTCCCTTGTGCGGCTCCTTGCTGAACAAGTCACGGACCAATGCCTGAACTGCAGGAATACGAGTGGAGCCACCTACGAGGATGACCTCATCGATGTCTGCAGCGCTTAGACCGGCATCGCGGAGTGCATTCTTCACCGGGAGCTTGGAACGCTCGATCAAATCAGCAACCAGCTGCTCGAACTTGGCGCGGGAAAGCGTCATCTGCAAGTGCTTCGGACCGGAGGCGTCGGCAGTGATGAACGGCAGGTTTATGTCGGTGCTGGTCGAGTTGGAGAGCTCGATCTTCGCCTTCTCTGCTGCCTCTCTGAGTCTCTGCAGGGCCATTCTATCGGTAGACAGGTCAATGCCGTTCGTCTTCTTGAATTCGCTGATCATCCACTCGATGATTCTCTGGTCGAAATCGTCACCACCAAGGTGGGTGTCACCGTTGGTGGACTTCACTTCAAACACACCATCACCCAGTTCGAGGATGGAAATATCGAAGGTACCACCACCAAGGTCATATACAGCGATCTTCTCTTCCTTGCTGGTATCCTTGCCCAGGCCGTAAGCCAAAGCGGCTGCGGTCGGTTCATTGACGATGCGCTTCACATCCAGACCGGCAATCTTGCCGGCATCCTTGGTTGCCTGGCGCTGAGCGTCGTTGAAGTACGCAGGAACGGTGATGACAGCCTCAGTAACCGGCTCGCCAAGATAATCCTCTGCGGTTTTCTTCATCTTCTGCAGGATTGCTGCAGAAATCTCCTGCGGAGAAAATGCTTCTCCACGGATGTCTACTTTTATCTCATCGCCGCTTCCGGCGTTTACTCTATAGGGGATTTTTCCAAGCTCAGAGGGCACTTCGTGATATTTGCGGCCCATGAAACGCTTGATGGAATACACGGTATTCTCAGCATTGGTTACCATCTGGTTTTTGGCAGGCTGTCCGACCAAGCGATCTCCCTTGCTGGTGAAGCCAACAATGCTGGGGGTAGTCCGCTGTCCTTCGCTGTTTGCGATGACTACGGGATCATTGCCTTCCATAACTGCGACGCAGCTATTGGTAGTACCCAAGTCAATTCCAATAATTCTTCCCATGATATAGTTCTCCTCTCCAATATAACTATCAAATCTATCTGTACAAATCTAAAGTACTCATAGCAAGGTCAATCGTCAAACGTTTGGCTTGCCAACTTTTACCTTTGCCGGTCGCAATACTCTGCCATGCAGTTTGTAACCGGTGATGAATTCATCCAAAACCGTCTCGGTCTCCAAGGAAGCATCCTCTACCACCATGTAGGCCTCATGCTCCTCAGGATTGAATTCCTTACCGACCGCCTCAATCTTCGTAAGCCCCCAATTTTTCTCCAAGGTGGAAAAAATCTGCGAATTCACCATGACGACCCCGTCATGCACCTTGTCGTACTCCTTGGTGGATTCTGCAGCTTCCAGGGCACGATTGAAATCATCAAGGGGCTGGAGCAAATCCTTGATCAGGTTCTCATTTGCGAATCTGATGGAATCTTCCTTATCGCGAATCAACCGTTTCCGATAATTCTCCAGATCGGCACGATCACGAAGCATCTGATCTTTCAAAGAGGCTGTCTCAGCCTGGGTTGCAGCAAGCTGTTCTTTCAGTTGCACGATTTCCAATTCCTTCTGTTCCAATTCGGTGGGAGCCTGGGCTTCCTGCTTCTCGGCAGTTCCGGTTCCTTCCTGCTGAACCTCTTGCTTTTCTTCGGTTGCAGCCTTTCCTTCAGGTTGTGCATCAGACTTGCTTTTCTTTTCTTTCCTATCCATTCCATCCCTCAATTTCCCATGCGCCGAACCCATGAGTCGGAACATGTCTATTTGCAAGCCAAAGAAGAGATTGCTTTCAATTCTCGGGCCATCATGCATAATCGTGTGTAGCGTAAAGAGTAGCCCACCCCTGGGCATGCCGATAACATACTCATACCGGATGGGAAGCGTCAAGTATTTTTCTCGTCTTCCTCTTCCAAGGAAATCTCTTCCTCATCGCCTTCAGGAACATATTCCACCCAAGCCTTGGCAGGCTCCTCAGCTTG
>NZ_JBFWIJ010000038.1:2802-24588 GCF_050256055.1 Sphaerochaeta sp.
TCAGGCTCCTCAGCTTGTTTTTCCGGCAACATCTGTTGCAAGGCTTCCTGTTTTTGCAAAAGTTGTTCAGAAAGCAGGGCAAGGGAAGCGGTCAAGGCGGCGGCCTGGGAAGTCCGCTCTTCGGTATCCTGCACAAGACTTTCCTTCTGTTGCGTCAGTTGGGACAATTCGGAATGCAAAGCAGTGGCTTCTTGTTTGAGATGAGCGATGACCTGCTGCATTTCTTCCTGCTTGCGCTGCTGTAGCCTGATCTGCTCAACGGCTTGGGTATGCTTTTCGACCAGTATTTGAATTTCCTTGGCGTAGTCTTCCAGTGTCTGTTGCTGGGTATGCAGTCTATGCTTTTCGAGCTGCTGGGCTTGACGCATCCGGTCATCCAATTCCTGGATGAAGGCAGAAACCGTCTGTACCATGGTCTGGAACGCTTTATCCGTTCTGTTGAGAGTCTTCTCAAACAAGCTCTCCATCTTGGCATTACAGGACTCGTGATACGCGTGCATTGCTTCTGCAGATCTATTCTCTACAGATTCCTGAAGTTTTTCGAGTGCTTGCTTCTGCTCGGCGATTGAGGTTTCCAGCTCCACTTTCAGCGAGTCAAAGCTCTTTTTCTGTTCATTCACATCTTGGAAAGATTGCTCACGCAGATGCTCCAGAGCCCGTTGGCTGGAGGTGATGACCTGTTCGCTATCGTCGCCGAGTTGACGAATCTTGACAAGCTGGTTGGACAGGACCGCCAAGGAAGCAGCTTCATGGCTCTTCAATTGTTCGGCATGCGAAGCGACCCGAGCCTGGTTGGCCCGTTCCACCTCCTGCACTTCCTGCTCATATTCCTGCAGCTTGGCATAGGAACCATCAAGTAACTGTTTGACCCGCTGTTGTTGCTGGGCGATGGCATCACTGCTTTGCGCAACCATACCTTCCAATGCATGACCGAAATCCTTGATCCGCGCATCAAATCCATCGATGACCATTTGTACGGCTTCGATACGATGGACTTCCTCCTTCAACTGCTCGATGCGGGTCTCCACCTGGGCAGTGGAGGCGCCCAACTTGGTCAAGGAATCCCGATAGGCGGTGAGTACACCCTGCAATTTGGCCAGATCGTCACTACGCACCTCAAGATCAGTCAACTGTCCGTCGATACGAAGCAACATTTGGTTGGATGCTTCAATCTTATGGTTGATTCGCTCCTCAGCTTGCTGAACCGTATCTTTGAACTGAGAACGTGCGGACTCGACTTCCTTGGAGAACATGGACACCTTTTGCTTCATCAGATCCAGACGACGGTCTCGCTTATCCTCAACCCGCAAAAGATAGATGATGACCAGGGTGATCAAGAAAAGTATCACAGGAAGTAATAATTCAAGTCCCATCGCGCACCTCCATGGACTCAGAGTACCAGAGAAGCAAACTCCTTCCAAGAGCGGACAACCAAATCCGCATCAGGGTGAAGGGTTTTGGCTCGTCGTGTGATCAGACAAGCATACATGCCGGCCCGTTTCGCCCCTTGGCAATCCTTCTGGTAACTGTCACCCATAAACAAAACCTGATCAGGATCCACCGCCAAGCGGTCCAACAAATACGAGAAGGCCAGGGGACTCGGTTTGAGATACCCACTCTCCTCCGCACTATAGGCCTGGTCGACCAAATCCTCGATACCCAGGTTTTGCAGTTTCCCGGCCAATGGGAAATCACTGAACACCGCTATACGGATATTTTGTTGCTTCGCAGCAAGCAACGCCTCACGCAATCCGGGAAACGGTTGTATAGTACGAAACGACCGTTCCCAGGCATGATAGAACTGCCGGTCGATCTGCGCCCTGAGGCGGAGCAAGCGGCCGCTTTCCGCCGGTTGCCCAAGATGGGAAAGCACCAACCGGGCCTGCCGGTCCAGCAGGCCTTCGCGAGTATTCGGGATGGTGGGAACACGCTCTTGGTCACGACGGTATTGCGCCCGGGCCCAGTTGAACGCAAAGGCCAACCGAAGGGAAGGAAATGAGGAACGAAGCATCCTCGCATTAAGCATTCTTTTCGGGTACAACGTTCCATCAATATCGAGACAGAGGACAGAAATACCTTGTTCGGTTAAAAACCCCATCCTCAACCTCGCTTGTTCCCCATCTTCTCGCGGCTTTTGCGTATCTTCCCCACGGCAGCCTTGTTGCCCGGTTTGACGGCTTTCGGCTTGGCAAACGCCCTTCCCCCCGTATTGCGCTTCACTTCACGCTTGGCAGTGGTCACAACCGGAGCCTTCGGCCCACGTTCATGCAATGAAGGGTTGCGCCGACGTTCACGCAGGTCTATTTCGATCGGGATCAAGGTGAAACCGAGGTCACGACGAATACAATTCTTCAGATACTGGATATAGATTTGCGGGAATTCCTTGATCCGATTGACGAACATCAGGAATTTCACCGGATTGGCGCTGATTTGGGTCCCATAGTAGACCTTGAAGTGACCGGTGGTGCCACGAGGCGGCTGATAGGCCTCGCCCCAATCCTTGATCGCCTCATTGAGCCTGGCGGTATCGATTCGTTTGTTCAGCTGCCTCCAGACCGACCAGACGGTATCGAGCAGCTTTCCGATATCCTGCGCCTCGAGAGCACTGATCGCAGCAATAGGCGCAAAGGAAAGAATCGGAAACAAGAAACGGATCCTGTCCTTGATGGCCTCAAGCTCATTCCCTACGCCACTGAGCAGATCGATCTTATTGAGTACCAGGATGATACCCTTTCCCCTTCGGACGATCAGATTGGCGATTTTCTTGTCTTGGTCGGCAAGACCTTCGACACTGTCGATCATGAGCAGGACTACATCGGCTTCATCAATCGTCTTGATCGCCCGATTAACCGAATAATACTCCACATCCTCCTCGACCTTGCTCTTGCGTCGGATACCGGCGGTATCGAGGACGGTGAAATCACTGCCTTTGTAGGTAAATGAACCCATGACCACGTCGCGGGTGGTACCGGCGATCTCGCTGACAATGGAAACATCCCGGCCGACCAACAGGTTGGTCAAGGTGGATTTCCCGGTGTTCGGCTTGCCCATGATCGCCAGCTTGACTCGGTCCTCTTCCTCAGGTGCATCTTCCAAGCTTACCAAGTTGAGCATACCCAGGAGCATCTCTTCCAGTTCCTCGATCCCGAGACCATGTGCAGCGGAAACACCAAGAATCCGTTGATAGCCGTACTCATAGTATTCCCACAACAGGTCCTGCCGCTTCGGGTCGTCCAGCTTGTTGACGACCAAAACCACTTTGTCGGTGTAGGGGCGGAGGAATTCCAGAAGCTCATGGTCTTCCGCCGTTACTTCGGTGCAGTCCATCATGAAAATGATGGCATCACTGTTCCCAAGCAATCCAAGACTCTTCTCGGCAACCAGATCATCAAGGCCCTCACGTTCCAATTTCACCCCGCCGCTGTCAATGAGGGTCACCGGATGGTTGCCCAGCAGCCACCGTTCAGGAATAGGGTCCCGGGTAACTCCGGGAGTAGGGTCGGTAATGGCTCTCCGTTTCCCGATCAAGCGATTGAAAAGCGTAGATTTGCCCACATTGGGGCGTCCGATGATGGAAACGACAGGAATCTTCGCCTGCGCTTCAAATGATTCAGATGGTGGTGATATGATCGAATCGGTCATGCATCCACTCCCGTATATACGTAGTTATTGTAAGATAGGAATCCATACCCAATACGTGGTCGGCAAGTTGCTTCGCTTCCTCAAAGGAAACCGAACGAAGTATCTTGCGGACCTGCAACAAGCTTTGCGATCCCATGCTCAATTCATCCATCCCCAGCCCGGCCAACAGCACGGAACAGAGCGGATCGGAAGCCATTTCCCCACACAGGCTTACCGGTATGTTGTTCTGGTGGGCCATCTCGACGATCATCTTGATCGAACGAAGCACCCCGGGGTGAAATGGTTGGTACAAGTACGCTATCTTCTCATTGCCACGATCGACGGCGATCGTGTATTGGATCAAGTCATTGGTCCCGATTGAGAAGAAATCCACCTTCTTTGCCAGAATGTCTGCACACAAGGCTGCAGACGGTACCTCGATCATCGTTCCCACCTTCACATTCGGATCAAAAGGAATATGTTCGGTACGGCACTCTTCCTTGACATGTTCAAGCAGATGCAACACCGCATTCAATTCCTCGACCCCGCTGATCATCGGGAACATGATCTGAAGTTTTCCATACACACTGGCGCGGAGCAACGCCCGAAGTTGTATAGTAAATATATCTTTGCGCGAGAGACAGAACCGTACGGCACGCCAACCGAGGATCGGGTTCTTCTCATCGATCCCCAGACCGCTGACCACCTTATCACCACCGATATCGATGGTCCTGATGGTAACCGGATTGGGGGCCATCGACTCCACCACCTGCTTGTAGACCTCGAACTGCCGTTGCTCGGAGGGATGCTCCAAGGATTCCATGAACAGGAATTCCGAACGGAACAATCCGATGCCGCAGGCTCCGAGGGCTTTGATGCCATCGACTTCGCTGGATGTCTGGATATTAGCCTTCAGCTGTACCGGATGTCCATCGGTGGTGACAGACGGCAGATCGGCCATCTGATGCAACTCGACTTCATATTGCTGCCATAGCTCAAACCGCTCGTCCAGCATCTGGGAAACCATGAGATCGGGTCGTACAAACACCTCTCCATAGGTTCCATCCACGATGACCTCATCCCCATCCTTGACGGTCTTCGATGCTCCTCCGGTTGCAAGGACTGTGGGAATATTGAAGGCACGTACCAGAATGGCGACATGGCTTGCCCTGCCTCCCCCATCCAGGCTGATGCCAAGAACATGGGTCTTATCCATGGCGAACAGTTCGGATGGCATCAGAACATCGGCGACCAGGATGACGTCCTCATCAAGGTTTTCCATCCTGTGGGAGCCTTTGCCTTTGATCGCATCAATCAAATACAAGGAGACATCACGAAAATCGACAGCCCGCTCACGAAGCAATGCATCCTCGGTCTTCTCCAGAAGCGCCACCATATCGGTGGTGACCGAATCGACAGCCCATTGGGCACATACCAGATTGGTGGATATGTAAGCTTCGATCTGCTGGATATACTCCGGATCCTGAAGCATCATAAGATGGGTCTCCAGAATTTCCTTGGATTCCTTGGTGATATCACGCACGTTGTGTTCCTCCAACGTACGCTTGGCCGTAGATAATGCAGTTCTGAATTTTTCCAGCTCACCTGCAATGCCGTCAGCCAGGATGTGCTGCTTTTCAGCAACCATTGAGGCTTGGTGATGCACCAACGCCTTCCCTTTTGCCAACCCTTCGGAGGCCGCGATCCCCTTGAATATCCTCATATGTAATGTACTATACGGACTTTATCCGCTCATGTAAAGCTGGAAACCCAGAGCCTCTTTTGCTAGAATGCAGGCGATGGACACAAACAGACCCGAATCCAAAACAAGCGCGAAGAGACCATTGTTGATGGTCCTCATTTGGGTGCTCTTCACTCTGACAATCGTCGCTTTTGGATATCCACGGGTCAAGCAGGCGGTCGTCGAAAGCGGGGTGCTTTCCTTGCTCGACCAGGCAACCGAGGCGAAGCAGTACACCAATGTCCGCAGCGTACGGGTTGCCTTTGCTTCCTTCGATGGTTCCTATCCTTTGTCCACCGTCAGCCAACCCCGTTTAGGGGGAAACGTGTATCATGACACCTTTGAGGCATTATTGGGAGGGCCTACCCAAGAGGCTCTGAAACAAGGTCAGATGAGCTTCATTGCCCCCGGAACGAAACTCAGGGGCCTTACGTTGTCCAACAAAATCCTATTCGTTGATGTGAGCAAGGAATATCTCCAATCGCCCGACATGCAGAAAGCCTATGCCCAGATGAAACAGACTTCGCTTGGGTTTTCCAACGTCAAGGATCTTGTGGTTCTGGTGGAAGGCCGGATGATTCGCTGAGCAGCTGCATAGCCTGTTGCTGTACTTCCGCTTTGGGAAACCCTTGGGCTGAAGTCAGCAGAGCAAGAAATTCAACATTCCCCTTATGACCGGTGATCGGACTCTTGGCCAACGCCTGGATACCCACCCCGTCCTCTGACAGGAGATCGACGACCCTTCCCATCACATCGACCAGCAGGCGATGATCTCCCACCACTCCATTGAAGTTGCTCAGGCCCTTGGGAACCTCGAACTGCGGCTTGATCAAGGAAACCAGCCAGCTGTCATTACAGAGCTTCAGGATATGAGCGGCCGCTCCTGCAATCGAACGAAACGAAAGATCACAAACCGCCGCCTGGCAGGGAGGATCCAACGCTTCCAAGGTCATGATGTTCTGTTTCTCGTGGACGATGACCCTCTCATCGGTACGCAGCCGCCAATCCAATTGATTGTACCCGACATCGACACTATGGACGAGACGGGCTCCCTTCTTGAGCAGGCAGTCGGTGAAGCCTCCGGTGGAGGACCCGGCATCGAGCATGACCATACCGGTGACGTCCAATCCGAACGCATTGAGTGCATGCTCCAACTTGTATCCCCCACGGGATACATAGGTATCGAAGGTGAAGGAAAATGCAGCATCGGAGAACACCGGTTGACGGGGATCGGCAACCAACACTCCATCGACCAGTACATTGCGGCAAACGATAAAGGCGGTGAGTTGATCCTTGGTATATTCGTCGAACTGCCGGGACAGAGCCTGCAGCAGGGCAACTCTGTGTCGTTTCATCAGATTGCGTACAACCGGGAGAACCGCTCGATCGAACGGGCATGACCGCTTGCGGTATCGATGGTGACACACACCCCCTGAATCAGGGGAGGAGTATCGGCGATTTCGCTGCGAAGCGGCATCTGCGTCAATTGTCTTGCAATGGAAATGGAAGGTTCACTGCCGATGACGCTCTCTGAAGGCCCGCACAGCCCCAAATCGGTAATATACGCAGTTCCTTGGGGAAGCAATTTCTCATCGGAGGTCTGTACATGGGTATGCGTTCCCACCACGGCAGACACCTTGCCATCCAAGTAGAAGGCAAGAGCTTCCTTCTCCTCCGGGTTTTCCGCATGAAAATCGACCAAGATGAGGGATGTCTGCTTGCCTAGTCGCTGTACCTGCTCCATTCCCACCCGGAACGGGCAATCGATACTCGGCATCGACTGTCGACCCTGGAGATTGAGCACCGCCACCTTGTGGTTCTTGACATCCACCACGACCGATCCATGTCCCGGTGCCTGGGGAGGATAATTTGCAGGACGCAATAACCGTTTCTCACTATCGAGCAACGGTCGCAGATCATCCTGCTGCCAGATATGATTCCCGCTGGTGATCACGCTGACACCAAGGGAAAAGAACTGTTCCATCAGAGATGCGGAAAGGCCGAAGCCATTGGCGGCATTCTCGCCGTTGACTACGACCATATCAGCATGATAGTCCTTGATCAGGGTATGCAACCCAAGAAAGAGAGCCCTGCTTCCGGGTTGTCCGCAGACATCCCCAAGCAGCAGGACTACCAGTGTTTTTGCATCAGCCACCAACAACCTACCTAGCGTATTCAACGACCCGCATCTCTCGGATGATGGTCACCTTGATCCGGCCTGGGTATCTCAGTTCAGCTTCGATGCGGCTGGCGATGCCCTTGGCGATCTCCTTGGCCCCATCATCGGTTACCTGATCGTTGTTCACGAGAATTCTCAGCTCACGCCCTGCCTGGATGGCATATGCCTTGTCCACGCCGGTGAAGCTTTCAGCAATCTGTTCCAGCGACTCGAGACGTTTGATGTAATTGTCCAGCGTCTCACGCCGTGCACCAGGACGTGCAGCACTGATGGCATCGGCAATCTGTACGATAACCGCTTCCAACGTCTGTGGCTCGGTGTCATTGTGGTGGGCCAGGATGGCATTGACCACCCGAGGATCCTCACCAAGGCGCTTGGCCATATCCGCCCCGAGCTCTGCATGGTTCGCATCACTCTCCGTCTCGATGCCCTTGCCGATATCGTGCAGTAGGCCGGCCCGGACGGCAAGCTCACTGTTTGCACCGATTTCACTGGCGATCATCCCGGACAGGATGGCGACTTCCTTGGAGTGGTTCAACACGTTCTGTCCATAACTGGTACGGAAATGCAACCTGCCCAAAGCACGGATGGTCTCCGGACCGACATTGTGGATGCCGAGATCGAAGATCACCTTTTCCCCTTCATCAGCAATGATGCGACCGATTTCCTTGGTCACCTTGTTGACCACTTCCTCAATCCGTGCCGGGTGGATACGCCCATCCTGGACCAAGCGCTCCAAAGCCACGCGTGCGATTTCCTTGCGCACCGGATCGAAACAGGAAATGACTACAGCCTCCGGAGTGTCATCAATGATGACATCCACCCCGGTCAAGGTCTCCAAGGTACGGATGTTCCGCCCCTCACGACCTATGATCCTGCCCTTCATTTCATCACTGGGCAGACTCACCGAACTGACCGTCACGTCACTGACGACTTCCGTGGCAAGCCTCTGGATCGAGGTCACAACTACTTCACGAGCCTTTTTGTCAGCGGAGAGCTGTGCTTCCTGCTCAATCTTGTTGATCATGAGCTGAGCGTCTCTCCTCGCATCGTTGTACATCGTCTCCATGATGATGGACTTCGCCTCATCAGCGGACAACCCTGCGATGCGTTCAAGTTCAGTAATCAAGCTGCCTTCTTTCTCGGCAACCTCTTGTTCTTTTCGGGTAAGACCTGCTTCCCGTTCTCCCAATTGCTTTTTGATAGCATCCAATTCAGCCTGCTTGTGTTCGAGATTCTCTTCCTTCTGCAGGAGTCTCCTCTCTGACCGTTGCAGTTCAATCCGTCTTTCCCTAGCCTCTCGTTCCTGCTGTTGTTGTTCTTTCAACAACTGATCCCGAGTCTCAAGCAAGAGCTCCTTGCTCTTTGCTTCCGCTTCCTTTATCGCTTCCTCGTTCAATCTGATTGATTTTTGTTCAATCGAGGTAAGCTTAAATTTCGCATACAGCCAACGGCTCAACCAACCTAAGATGATACCAATAAGACAACTAAGGAGGATGATAAGTATATTGTTCATATACTACCCCCTATTGTAATGGTACAATGATACGTACGCTTGTCACAATTGTCAAGGCTTCATAGTGCAACAATATATACCATAAGTACAGACAGCTATTCAATTTGCTAAAAAGATGCAAACTGATGCAAGCAAATAAAAAACCGCTGTCATCACAACAGCGGCTTCGCCCGATAGGGCTTTTTGATTGGTGAAGAGGATAAGAAGAGGCTTATTTTTCCTCTTTTTCACTCTTCTCAGGCTTTGCGGCTTTCTTTTCAGCCTTCTTCTCAGCCTTCTTCTCGGGCTTTGCGGTCTTCTCAACCAGCTCGAGGATTACCATCTCGGCTGCATCACCGAGGCGGTTGCCGGTCTTCAGGATGCGGGTGTAGCCGCCCTTCCGCTCGACAAACAAGGGAGCGATCTCTGTAAACAGCTTTGCAGCAACAGCTTCATCGGTGATATCCTTTGCAATCTGACGGCGGTTTGCAACACTGTCGATCTTTGCACGGGTAATCATCTTCTCTGCCATTCTGCGAACTTCCAGAGCCTTTGCCTTGGTGGTCTCGATCCGTTCATATCTGAACAGGGAGGTCACCATGTTGCGCTTGAGGGCCTTGCGGTGGGCAGAGTTCCTGCTAAGCGCATTGAATCCAATCCTATGCTTCATTCTCTTCTTCCTTGTTCCCAGGTACTTTGATTGCAGTCTTCAGAACACTGTAGTCGGTCATCCCAAGGCTGAGATTCCACTCCTTCAGTTTTTCCTTGATCTCTTGGAGGCTCTTCTTTCCAAAGTTCCTCGTCTTTGCAATCTCTTCCTCTGTCTTCTTGGTGAGATCGCCGATCGTACGGATGTTCGCGTTCTTCAGGCAGTTACTGGAGCGGACAGTCAGCTCGAGCTCCTCCACCGAAGTATTGAGAATCTTGCGGACCCTCTCTTCCTCTTCATCCACCTCATCATTGTTGCTGATCAACGTCTCATCGAAGTTGATGAAGATCTGGAAGTATTCCTTCGCAATCTTCGCAGCTTCAGCGAGTGCATTCTGAGGAGCTATCGTACCATCGGTGTAGATTTCCAGTGTAAGCTTGTCATAGTCACTGCGATAGCCGACACGGGTTGGTTCGATCGAATACTTGACGCGGGTAACCGGTGAGAAATTGGCGTCGATGGGAATAGTCCCGATCTCCTCCACATACTTCTCGTTGATTTCAGACGGGACATAGCCCCTACCAAGGTCAATCTGGACTTCCATCTCGATGTTGGCATCATCCATCATCGTGAAAATTACCAAATCCTTGTTGGTGATCTCAACCTGGTCACGCTCGAAGTTCGCGCCGGACACAACACCGGGCCCCTTGCATTCGATGAGGAGGTTGGTCCCCTCCGAATCCTCGGGCATTCTGATCTGTAGTTTCTTCAAGGCGGCGATGATGTCCGCGATATCCTCGCGCACACCGGGAAGCTGCTCATATTCGCTGCTGATCAGATGGGGGACACCATCCTCATTGAAGCTGGTGAACTTAACGGCAGTGACGGCATACCCCTGGATCGAAGAGAGAAGCACCCTCCGGAGCGTGTTTCCGATTGTGGTCCCAAAACCTCTCTCAAACGGATAGGCTATGAATTTACCATAATTCGGCTCAACTGCGCTGTGTTCGAAGGTAATCCCCTTGGGCTTCTTGAAGCCCTTCAGAAGGTTTTTGCGTGCCATGGTTACTCCTTATCTGGAATACAACTCGACTACCAGCTGCTCGTTAATCTTCTCGAGCTCGGTGACTTCACTTCTCCTCGGAACGGCAACAAAGGTACCCTTCATCGCATCCACGTCCAGGCTCAGCCACTGGCAGACACCGGACTTGGTGTATTCCTTGAGGTTTTCTTTGATCATAATCATCTTCTGTCCGCTGGGACCCACGCTGACGACATCACCGGGGCGGAGGCGGTAGGAAGGAATGGAAACACGCTTGCCGTTTACGAAAATGTGGCCATGGTTGACCATCTGGGCTGCCTGATTACGACTGGAAGCAAAATGGAGGCGGAACACCACGTTGTCCAATCTCTGCTCAAGGAGCATGATCAGGTTTTCACCGGTCTTTCCGGGAATTCTTGCTGCTTCATCGAAGGTAAGCTTGAACTGCTTCTCGAGCATGCAATAGGTTCTCTTCAGCTTCTGTTTCTCACGCAGCTGCAAACCATAGTCGGTCGGTTTCTTGGCACGAGCGCGGGGGTCCTTGCCAGGAAGGCCGGTGCTCTTGCTGTCATTCATCGGGCACTTGCCACTGTGGCATCTATCACCCTTGAGGAACAACTTGGTCCTCTCGGCTCTGCAGTATCTGCATTTAGGTCCAGTATATCTTGCCATGTATCTGCTCTCTCCTCATCAGACTCTTCTACTCTTGCGAGGTCTGCATCCATTGTGCGGGATGGGGGTGACGTCACGGATGGAGCGGACCTTCAGCCCAAGCACACCCAACGTTCTGATGGCACTTTCGCGGCCAACTCCGGGTCCCTTCACAAATACGTTAACTTCCTGCAGTCCGCTATCCATAGCAGCCTTGGCAGCCTTTTCGGCAGTGGTCTGTGCTGCATAGGGAGTGGACTTCTTGGCACCACGGAACCCAAGTCCGCCGGCGCTTGCCCACGATACCGCATTCCCATTGAGGTCGGTTACGGTAACAATGGTATTGTTGAAGGTAGCCTGAATATAGACATTGCCTTCATATACCGTCTTCTTGACTTTACGTTTTGCTGTAGCCATATGGTACCTGCTCCTTATTTCTTCTTAGCCGCAACGGTCTTCTTCTTACCCTTGCGAGTACGGGCATTGGTTTTGGTCCGCTGTCCGCGTACGGGAAGACCCTTACGATGACGAAGGCCGCGGTAGCAACCGATGTCCATAAGGCGCTTGATATTCAGAGCGACCTCTGTTCTCAGACGTCCCTCTACTTTGTACTCTTCCTCGATGACCTTTCGCAATACTGCAAGATCATCGCTGGATAGAGTATTGATATTGGTATCGGGATTGATTTTCGTTTTTTCACAAATTTCAACCGCCGAGTACCTACCGATCCCGTAGATATAGGTCAAGGCGATTTTCACTGCCTTGTTCGGCAAATCTACACCTGCAATTCTCGCCATTCATGGCCTCCTGAATTTCTCTTATAGAGTGGAAGGCTTGCGCCGAACCCTGTTTATCTCTGTCTCTGCTTGTGCTTGGGATTGTCGCAAATAATACGAACCACCCCATTCCGTCTGACTACTTTGCACTTGTCACAAATCGGTTTGACACTTGCTCTTACTTTCATGTTCCAGCTCCTAGCCTAAATGTGTTTTGACTTCTTGCTACCCACACTGAACCCATCGTAGTGGTGCATTTTCATGACACCCTCAATCTGGCGCATGGTATCCAAGTCAACGCCGACAAGAATCAGCAATGACGTTCCACCAAAAAGCATGGCCACCGTCGAGGGGAAGTTAAAGAACTTCTGTACCAGCGTGGGAATCAAGGCAATGAAAGCCAAGAAAATGGAACCGGGAAGAATGATACGGTTGAGTACCCTGGTCAGATACTCTTCCAGTTTCTCGGACCGTACTCCGGGCACCGAGCCACCATTCTCGCGGATCTGCTTGGCCATCTCCACCGGGTTCATGGACACCTGCGTATAGAAGAAAGCAAACGCTATGATCAACAGGGCGTAGATAATCATATAGGGGACACCCTGCGGATGCAACCAGTTGGCGAAAGCGGCAAGCCACTTCACCTCAGGACCCAAGGTAGCAGCGATCTGCAACGGGAAGGAGAGCAATGCACTCCCGAAGATTACCGGAATAACACCGGAGGGGTTGACCTTAATAGGAATGTAGGTGCTCTGGGCGCCATACATCTTGCGGCCTACCACTCGCTTGGCATAGTTCACGGGGACCTTTCGGACGCCCTGCTCTTCGTAGACGACGAGAGCGACAACCACCAAGAACATCACAAAGACCACCAAAACCACGATCGGATTCAGCACACCCGCGGAGATATTGCTGAACAGGACCGAGACGGCTCTCGGGAATCTTGCGACGATACCGGCGAAGATCAGCAAGCTGATACCGTTTCCGATACCCCACTGGGTGATCTTGTTACCGATCCAAAGCAACAGCATCGATCCGGTCGTTACGGTGAGCATTGCTACCAACGTGAACGGAACGATACCGATTGTCATCACGCCGGGAATGGAATTGGCGTAGATGGTAATTACATACGACTGAATCAGACAAACAACAATTGTTCCATACCTAGTGTACGCCTGAATCTTTTTATGGCCTGAGGGATCCTGAGCCAATTTCTTCAATGAAGGCACAACCAGCATCAACAACTGCAGAATAATCTGCATGCTGATGTAGGGCATGACGCCCAACATAAAGAGTGAGAAGTTGGAAAAAGCTCCACCAGAAAAGAAGTCCAAGTACTCGGTAAGTCCGACACTGGAACTATTACTCTGAGAGAGGAAATACAGTTTCAGAACTTCCGGATCAATCCCAGGAATAGGAATCACAGCCCCGATCCTGCTGACGATCAGCAGGCCCAGGGTAATGAGTATCTTCTTCCGAAGATCCTTAATTCTATACATCTCAACTAAGGAGTTTGCCATAAAGCCCTTCTTTGTTATCTGATTTCGCCACCCGCAGCTTTAATCTTCTCGATTGCGCTTGCGGAAACCTTCAGTCCGTCAATGACTACCTTCTTGGTGAGCTCTCCATTGCACAGGATTTTTGCCTGTACATTGTAGCCCTTCACCAACCCAGCGTCCTTAAGGGCGTCGAGGGTAACTACATCTCCATCTTCGAAGTTGGCGGAAATCACATCGAGGGACACGACTGCATACTCCTGAGTGAATACACTGTTCGAGAAACCCCTGCGAGCGACACGGCGGTACAGAGGCATCTGACCACCCTCAAAACCAAGACGGACACCACCACCGGAGCGGGAATTCTGTCCGTCGTGACCCCTGCCGCAGGTGCGGCCCTTCGAGGAAGCACCACGACCTACGATCGTTTTTTTGGTATTGGCACCTTTCGGTGCGTGAATCTGTCCCATCTTACATCTCCTCGACTTTCACAAGGTGAGCTACCACGCGCACCATCCCAAGGGTTGCGGGAGTGGCGTCGTGTACAACCGAGCTGGAAATCTTGCCAAGACCAAGAGCCTTCACCGTCCTGCGCTGAACAGGCATGGTATTGGCAAGGCCTTTGATCAAGGTTACCTTAATCTTCTTCGCGTCAGCCATCATCTTACCCCCACATCTCACTCAGGGACTTGCCCCGATTCTTCGCAACAGCCTTTGCATCAAAGAGGTGCTCCAGAGCATCGAATGCGGCTTTCACCGTATTGATGGAATTCTTGGAACCCAGGCTCTTGCTCAGGATGTCGTTGATACCGCAAGCGTCACAGATGGCACGGACTGCACCACCGGCAATGACTCCGGTACCAGGTACTGCGGGCCTCAGCAGAACACTTGCGCTCTTGTAGTTGCCCAGGATCTCATGAGGAATAGTCGATTTCTTCACGGGAACCACAATCATATTTGCCTTTGCACGATCGACGGCCTTGCGAATGGCCTCGGTTACATCATTGGCTTTGCCAAATCCATATCCGACCTTGCCATTCTGGTCACCAACGACCACCAAAGCGGAGAAGGAGAACCTTCTACCACCCTTGACAACCTTGGCAACGCGGTTGAGCTTGATCAGCTTTTCCACATACCCGTCGTTCTTGTCTCTATCTCTTTCTCTCGATCTATCCACAGTTTCCCCCTAGAACTTGACGCCGGCTTTGCGTGCGCCGTCTGCGATGCTCTTGACAATTCCGTGGAACAGGTACCCGTTGCGGTCAAACACACAGGTATCGATGTTCTTCTCAAGCATTCTCTTGCCGACGGTTTCCCCAAGCTTTGCAGCATCAGAGACCGTGTTCTTCAAGCCCTTCAACTCGGTCTCCATGGTGCTGGCCGACACAAGCGTGCTACCAGCCACATCATCAATGACCTGAACATACATATGGGAGTTACTGCGGAAGACACTCATCCTCGGCTTGCTGGCAGTACCCGAAATACTCTTGCGGATATGATACTTGCGCCGGGCAAGCTTTCTTTGCTTATCGATTACTCTATTCATCTTTCTTCACCTACCCGTTATTTCTTAGCCGAAGCAGTCTTACCAGCCTTGCGCCGGATGACTTCGTTCTCATAGCGGATACCCTTGCCCTTATACGGCTCAGGACCACGCAGCGAACGAATATCAGCACATGCCTGGCCGACCTTCTGCTTGTCGATACCGCTGATCACCACCTTGTTCGGGTTCTCTACGGTAGCAGTGATTCCTTGGGGAAGAATAACTTCAATCGGCTCGGAATAGCCAAGGTTCAGGGTCAACAAGTTCCCCTTCTGCTCAGCACGGTATCCGACGCCGTTGATCAGCAAAGTCCGGGAATACCCCTTGGAAACGCCGATGACCATATTGTTGATCAACTGGCGGTACAGGCCTTGGAAGCTGTTGCTTTCCTTGGACCCGTCCTTGGGTTCAACCTTCACTTCGGTCTTCTCAATGGCAATAACCACTTCCGGGCGGGTCTGGCAGTTGAGCTTTCCCTTCGGACCTTCAACATTGATGACACCATCACTGATGGCAATCTTGACCCCTTGAGGTATTGTGATTGGCAATTTTCCAATTCTGGACATTCTATACCACCTTACCAAATAGAGCAGATCAGTTCGCCACCGACCTTGTTCTCAGTAGCCTTCTTCCCGGTAATGATACCAGTAGAAGTGGAGACTACAACGACACCATGTCCGTTGTACACACGGGGCATATCCCGGTAGCCGGTATAAATCCGACGACCCGGAGTTGAAATGCGTTCAATCCCGTGCAATACAGGACTCTGCTTCTCATCATACTTCAAGAAAACGCGGATATAGGAAATTCCATCCTTGGTCACTTTCTTGAAATTCTTGATATATCCCTCATTCTTGAGAATCTTCACAATCTGAAGCTTCATCTTGGAAGTGGAAATATCGACCTTTTCATGCTTAGCCAAACTAGCATTTCTGACTTTGGTCAGCATATCAGCAACTGGATCACTTACAGCCATTTTTCTCTCCTACCAACTGGATTTGGTAACACCAGGAATCTGGCCTTCACTTGCCAATTTGCGGAAGCAGATCCTGCACATATCGAACTGGCGCATATAGCCACGGGGTCTGCCACAAATTCTGCAGCGATTGACGTGTCTGGTACTGAACTTGGGTTCCCTCTGGGCCTTAACAATCATTGATTTCTTTGCCATATGTCTCCACCCTTATTTACTGAAGGGCATGCCAAGCTTGTTCAGCAGGGCAAAGCCTTCTTCATCGGTCTTAGCGGTCGTAACAATGGCGATATTGAAGCCGCTGACACGCTCGATCTTGTCAAAGTCGATTTCCGGGAAAATAATCTGCTCGGTGATGCCAAGCGAATAGTTTCCGTGGCCGTCGAAGGCATTGGGCTTTACACCCTTGAAGTCCTTGACGCGGGGAAGAGCGATGCTGATCAATCTCTCCAGGAAGAACCACATGTTGTCACCGCGGAGGGTAACCATGGCACCAATCTCCTGGCCCTCGCGGACCTTGAAGTTGGCGATGGACTTTCTGGCCTTGGTCTTCAGGACATGCTGGCCGGTAATCTGCTCGAGTTCCTTGACGGCGGCATCGAGCAGCTTCTTATTGGTGATGGCTTCGCCGACACCAACGCTGACAACAACTTTTTCGACGGCAGGGATCTGCATTTTCGAGGAGTAGCCAAGTTCCTTGAACAGAGCGGGAGCTACAGTTTCGAGGTATTTTGTTTTGAGGTTTGGTACAAACTTTTCCATTAGATTACTTCCCCGGTTTTCTTGGCATAGCGGACTTTCTTTCCGCTTTCATCAAACTTGTACCCGATCCTGGTAGGCTCACCCTTTGTGGTGACATACGCAACGTTGGAAACGTGGATCGGAGCCTCGATTTCCATGATGCCGCCCTTATCCTGCGGATTCTTCTTTTTCATGGTCTTCTTGACCATGTTGGCACCCTGGACGACGACCCTTTCATTCTCACGGTCTACCTTTACGATCTTGCCGGTCTTACCTTTGTCCTTGCCTGCAATGATCATTACGGTGTCGTTCTTCTTAAGCTTCATGTGCACACACTCCTACAACACTTCCGGCGCGAGAGAAACGATCTTCATGAACTTGTCACGCAGCTCTCTTGCTACGGGCCCGAAGATGCGCTTGCCGCGCGGGTTATTGTTGGCATCGATGATAACACAAGCGTTGTCATCGAACCTGATATAGGTACCGTCAGGTCTGCGGTATTCCTTCTTCGTACGAACAATAACCGCCTTCATGACGTCACCTTTCTTGATGGCGCCGTGGGGCAGTGCGTTCTTGACAGCAACAACGATGATATCACCAACACCGGCTACATACCGGTGACTGCCGCCAAGCACTTTGATGCACTGCACCTGCTTGGCGCCACTGTTGTCCGCTACGTTCAAATAGGTCTGCATCTGTACCATATCGTCTCTCTCCTATTACCGAGCGCGCTCGACGATCTGCACGAGACGCCAGCACTTATCCTTACTGATGTGGCGGCATTCAACGACACGCACGGTGTCCCCGATATTGGCCTCGTTCCGTTCATCATGTGCCTTCACCTTCTTGGTGGTGGTCACATACTTCTTATACAGGGGATGCAGTCTTCTGGAGGAGATGGCCACGACAATAGTCTTGTCCATCTTGTCACTGACCACCTGGCCGGTAAAACTCTTCTTGTTAACTTCCATCTGAATCGCTCTCCCTTACTTTGCCGCCTGGCGGATGCCGAGCTCATATTCGCGAATGCGGGTATTCACACGAGCGATGTTCCTCCTGACGGTACGAACAGCAAGCGGATTCTCCACATGCCCGAGCACTCTTCCCATGCGAAGGTCGAAATACTCTTTGTGGAGCTCTTCCTTCTTGGCCATCAGCTCGTCAAGGGTCAAATCTTTATATGAATTCTTCATAATCTCACTCCACTTCCCTTCTGGCGACAAACTTTGTCTTGATCGGAAGCTTGGACGCTGCAAGCGTCAATGCCTCACGAGCCAGCTCTTCGGTAACACCACCCATCTCGAACATAACCGCACCGGTCTTTACAACAGCCACCCATCCTTCGGGGGAACCCTTACCGTTACCTTGTCTGGTTTCGGCAGGTTTCTTGGTATAGGGCATGTCGGGGAAAATCCTGATCCATACCTTACCGCCACGTTTGATGTGACGGGTCATTGCGATACGGGCGGCCTCAATCTGGCGGTTGGTGATCCACCGGGGCTCCAGAGCAAGCAAAGCGAACTCACCGAAAGCAATCGTATTTCCGCGGTGGGCAACGCCATCTCTGGTACCACGCTGCTTCTTTCTGTATTTAATTCTCTTTGGACTAAGCATGGTCTACTAACTCCTTGCCTCAACGCCTTCGCTCTTGCTGGGCTTTCGTACCAACCCGCCGGCGTCGTCTTTGACTGCACGATCGTAGATCTCACCATTGAACACCCATACCTTGACGCCAATGACACCGAAGGTGGTATTTGCCGTGGTGAACCCGTAGTCGATGTCGCTTCTGAGCGTATGGAGGGGAACTCTTCCTTCCTTCATCCATTCAGAGCGGGCGATCTCTGCACCACCGATACGACCGGAAAGCCGAATCTTCACTCCCTGGGCACCATTCTGGATTGCCTTGGAAACAGCGGTCTTCATTGCTCTGCGGAAAGAACCGCGGGCAACCAGCTGCTTGGCAACGTTCATGGCGATCAGCTGGGCGTCAACCTCAGGCTTCTTGATCTCCTTGATCTTGATCTGCACCTTCTTGTTGGAAAGCTTCTGCAGACGTGCACCGAGCTTCTCAACATTCGCACCCTTGCTACCGATGATGATACCGGGGCGGCTGGTGGTGATCACAATCGTGATGCGCTGAGGCTTGCGGATGATTTCCACATCCGAGATCTCAGCACCCTGGACTTCCGGGCATTCAACCAAAGCCTTTCTCAGCTTCAAGTCTTCATGCAGCGTGTCCGCATACTCCCTGGGGTCCACATACCACTTGGACTTCCAGGTCTTGTTGACTCCAAGACGGAGTCCAATAGGATTAACTTTCTGGCCCATTTACTTCCTCACGCTTGCTTTTTCGTCAACGACGACGGTAATGTGTGACATCCTCTTAAGCAGAATATCCCGTCTTCCATGGGATCTCGGCCAGACTCTCTTGAGCCTCGGACCCTCGTTAACCTGCAACTCCTTGACCACAAGGCTCTCTTCGTCGAGTTTCTTGTTCTGATCAAGCGCATTTGCACAAGCGGATTGCAATACCTTCAAAATCAGGTAGGAACCTTTCTGGGGCATAGCCTCGAGAATTGCAACTGCTTCCGCATACGACTTATTCCGAACAAGATTGGCGACGGGGCGAACCTTGGAAGGGGATACCATCAGATACTTGGCAGTCGCTGAATAACCTTTCTTTTCTTCCATGTTAGTACCCATATCGCTTAACCAACCTTCTTGTCGGAAGCATGACCGCGGAAGATTCTGGTGGGGGCAAACTCACCGAGCTTGTGTCCAACCAGATTTTCCGTCACATACACTGGAATCCAAGTCTTTCCGTTGTACACGGAAATTGTGAATCCAACCATTTCAGGGATGATCGTAGAACAGCGGGAATAAGTCTTGATCATCTGCTTCTGATTCGTCTTAAGAGACTCCTGAATCCTCTTATACAATTTCTTTTCAATAAAAGGACCTTTTTTGATTGATCTAGCCACTTTCTACTCCTACTTCCGCTTCTTAACGATGAATGCGCCGGAAGGCTTCTTCTTGGAACGGGTCTTTCCACCCTTGGTCGGCTTACCCCATGGGGTAACAGGGTTGCGGCCTGCTGCAGTCTTCCCTTCACCACCACCATGCGGGTGATCAATCGGGTTCATCGCAACACCGCGAACCTTCGGCCTTTTTCCAAGGTGACGGCTTGCACCGGCCTTTCCGAGGCTGACGTTCATATGATCTTCATTGCCAAGCTGCCCGAGGGTAGCGTAGCATTCGCCAAACACCATGCGCATCTCGCCGGAAGGGAGGCGGAGGGTAACGTAGTCACCTTCTTTTGCCACAACGGTTGCACCCAAACCTGCGGAACGGACAAGCTGTCCGCCACGGCCGAGGGTAAGCTCGACGTTGTGCACCATAAGCCCGAGAGGAATGTTCTTCAACGGAAGGGCATTGCCGCTCTGAATCGGTGCATCGGGTCCGCTGATTACGCTGGTCCCGACCGTCAGCCCCTTGGGGGCGATCATGTAGCGCTTTTCACCATCGACATAGAAAATCAATGCGATGTTTGCACTGCGGTTCGGATCGTATTCGATGGTCTTGACGACACCGGGAATCCCGTACTTGTCGCGCTTGAAATCGATGGTACGATATGCTCGTTTGTGGCCGCCGCCTCTACGACGAACGCTGATGCGCCCAAAGGTATCTCGACCGGCCTTTTTGGAAAGACCTTTGGTCAAAGACTTCTCAGGCTTGCTGGCAGTCAGCTCGCTGAAGACCAACGTGGTCTTCTGGCGAAGGCCGGGAGTATTGGGCTTGTAAGATTTAAGAGCCATGTTCCAACTTCTCCTTATACGCCTTCGATGGCCTGAATGGTTGCACCATTGGCCAAGGTTACGACAGCCTTCTTCCAGTCACCGGTGTTACCAAGGATGCTGCCACCCTTGCCGCGGGAATACTTCGGCTTGCCCTTTACAATCATCACATTGCAAGCTGCAACCTCAACTCCAAACAGCTCCTTCACTGCAGCCTTGATCTGGAATTTGTTGCTGTCCATATGGACCCTGAATGTGTATCTCTTCGTTTCGCCCTCACGAGCAAGGTTTGTCTTCTCACTCAGTACGGGTTCAATAATAATTTGGTCTGCTCTCATTTCCGGTCCCCTTATTTGTCGCCGTAGAAATCGTTCAGATTCTTAGCGGCACTTTCCAGAACCAAGACCTTTCTTCCATACAGCAGCTCCTTGGCGGAGAGCCTGTTGTAGGAAAGGACACGCAGGTACGGAATGTTCTTCGCAGCACGGCGCATCATGACATCGTCATCCTTGAGGATCAGAATGGTTCTGGACTCATCCTTGACGAAGTTCTTGATGATCTGGTTCAGTTCCTTGGTCTTGCCATTCTCAGGAGAGAAATCCTCGACGACTACGAGGCGCTCCTCCTGGACACCCAGGGAAAGCAGACTCTTCATAGCAAGCCGCTTCATCTTCTTGGGAAGCGTATAGCTGTAGTCGCGCGGCTTGGGCCCGAAGATCGTACCACCGCCGACCCAGACAGGAGACTTCTTGTCACCGGCACGTGCATTACCGGTTCCCTTCTGCTTGTACGGTTTGGTGTTGCTATAATGGACCTCTGCGCGGGTCTTCGTGCATGCAGTACCGACGCGGCGGTTTGCAAGCTCGTTGTTTACGGCATAGTAAATAGATCCGTCACTCACCTCTCGGTTGAAGACTTCGTCGTTCAACACAATGGTTCTGACTTCACTGCCGTCAATAGAAAAGACTTTCGTTTCCATATATCTCGCCCCTACTTCTTGATCGCTTTCTTGACGATGACGACACTCTGGGCGGGGCCAGGGATAGCACCCTTAACCATAAGGACCTGCATCTCTTCATCGACAC
>NZ_JBFWIJ010000039.1:0-21474 GCF_050256055.1 Sphaerochaeta sp.
GCAGCCTTGGTGATCGTCCTGTTGCAGGAATTCGACACCCCGATGTGGTTCTATGCGCTCCAACGCATATTCGCCGTCATCCTGGGGTGTCTGGTCGCCCTTGCCTTGACCTTGCTCTTCTTCTGGACGTCAAGAGCGGGTAAAGCCTTCAAAGACCGGGCTGCGCGGTTCAAGACTACCGGCTGAATATCCCCAAATGGAGGCATAATCATCTGGATTCTCACCCATTTCAGCAAGCTGTCTCAGATATTGGGCTATCGATTTCGATTCGATGATGACCACCGATCCCATCTGTTCGATCACCTTGCTGTGCGGTCGGGTATGGTCGAACTCAAAGCGGAGGATGCGTCTGCCATCCTCGGTGATGCCGATGGTGCGGTAGGTGTTGCTCTTGCCGACTCCCGGAAGGTTGAGCGTATTGCGATCAGTGGAAAGGAAGGGAATCTCATCGCCCTTTCGGACCAAATCGATGTTTTGGACCATATCCGGAGCCTCACTTCCGAAGGATCTCAGCTGTGCATGATAGCGTTGGGCAACCTGGCCGATGGAACTTTCCTCCACCTGTTCCTGGGTGCTGCGGGCGTTGGTCGCAAACAGCTGACGGTTCTCCTTGAACCCCTTGACCGAGAACGTGTAATACGGAAGCACCCCGATGTCATTGAGGACCTTGCGCAGCTTCGCCGAATGGCCCCGCCGGCTTGCAGCTACGGTGAACACTTCCTGATTGGTAACCGTCCACCCTGCAGCCAGCAGCTTACTGATGGCTTTCTTCGTGTCGGGAGTGATTTCCATAGCCGAGGAGACATGCGTCTGCACCACACATTGGTCTATGCCGACCTGTGCTGCTTCCCGCTTGAAGTCCGCAAGCACCTGCACCAGGTCATCGGTGACCCGTTGGGGCAGATATACCGGAATCTTGGTGCCGAGCCGTACCCGCCGCATCGGCGCATACTGCTCTTCATCGCTTCTGTTCTCATTATCCTCCAGTTTTGCCTTTGCCATGGACAATACAGCAGCAAGGATGGTCTGTAAGGATTTGACCGAACTCATGAAGGCATCCCCACCGGTGATCAGGATATCCCACAGATAGGGATCATTGCGGAAATAGTCCATATTCAAGGCAAGCTGTTCCGCCCAGCTTCTCTTCGGCCTGAGTTTTTCCAATTCGAAATTAAACCGTCCCGCCTGGAAATCATACATTCTCTGGCAGTAGGAACACAGCCCGCCGCACGCACGCCCCATGGTATCGGGGATGAAGATGGCCACATTGGGATATCGACGGTGAACGTTATGCGAAGGCAGCAGCCATCCTGCAGCATTGAGCTCTCCTGGTTTTGCAATGTCTTCCTTCTCCCAGGCGACGATGGATCCGAATTCCTCGATCAGATCCCGGCTGTAGAACAGATAGCTTCTGAGGGGAGAATCGGAACCTGGATGTTCCTGCTCTGCCAATGGCCGAGTATCGATGAGCGAAAGAAAATAGGGGGTAGCGAAGATGGGAATCCCCTTCTGCTGGGCTTCGCGCATGATCGCAACGGTTTCATCATCCATGCCGCCATCCAGATACCATTGCAGTTCTTCAGCACTGCGTATGGCGAAATGCAGATGGAACCGATCCTCCTTCCACCACGAGAGAACCTGCTTGCGTTTTTCCTGCTCACTCATGCCTTCCTTGAAGCGGTAGTATTTCCCTTGCCCTTGCTGCTCTTCGATCCGTTTGATCAACAGGCTGATGATCCGCTGTTTGTTCTTCGCCCTCCAGGCGATGACCTGCTCATCCAGTCCGCTGGGATGGGTGTCCATCCAGGCAAGCACCTGGCTGCGGGAGGGAACCACCCGGTCCTCTGCCCCGCTGAGCTGGGCGACCAAATGTGCCATATCCTCAGCAAAATCAATTGTAGCAGGGCAGTCCTGTCCCAAAAGGACTTTTCTGAGCAGGCTGATGGGACGGGAGACAACCTGTCTGCCGTGCAGATTGCCATCCTTAAACACCGCCCCTTCATGGTCCAGGTAGTCCAGAAAACGCAGGTAGGCCATGGATGTGCTCAACAGTTTGTAGTAGTCCTGTTCCGTTTGTTCTTCGCCGGTATAATAACTCCAAGCTTTGGGATAGCTTTGTTGCAAATGTTCAGCAATCTTGGTGCGAAGTTGCTGCACCAAGGCCGCATCATCAAGCTTTTGGTCAAGGAATAAGTCGATGAGTTGCGGATTGTCCGCCTTCATCTTGGCGACAAGTTCATCAATGCGATTAATGGATGTCTTCATGTACATAAGATACAGGGATAATCAACTTGTTGTCAATAATCGGTTACAATTCTTTATTATATAATCATTTAAATACTTCAAAACCAACTGCTTTCCACTACTTCTCACCTATTTTTTACATACAAGTTTGATACATCAGACAGGTCGGGTTCTCTTGGGCACAGGTTGTCTCTGCTGTTTGGATCGGCTACAGCATGTGGGGGAGAGGGAAAATCCTGGAGACGAAGCTTGGCGCTATACTGCGCTTGTCTTGAGCAGTGCATTGACTACGTCCAGTCGGAATGCATTGATGTTTCGCACCACAGGAGCGTGCAACCGATTGGTCAGGATGGTTATCGCCACATCACGTTCCCTATTGAGATAGACATACGTACCGGTAAAACCCGTATGACCGAATCCGCCTTGGGGATACAGTTCCCCGAACTGGAATCCATATCCCCTTCCATCACCCTGATCACGACAGGCATTTTGGTACAACGCAGGGGAAAGAAAGGATGGATCCTGTTTGCAGAACGTCCAGGCAAAGGACAAGACATCCCCTAGCGAGGCGAATAATCCCGCATGCCCGGCCACCCCGCCGAAATAGTAGAAGGCGTTCCCGTCGTCACACATTCCCTGGATCGGCTGCTGCTCATCCCTCCACGAGGAGAACGTCAATCCACGATCATGAACCATCTGATGCTCGATCCGGTTTCCGAATTCTGTGGCGACGCACGCAAAGGCATCAGGATGATAGGTGGTATGGTCCAAATGCAGCGGATCAAGCACCAAGTGCTGCATTGCATCCTCCAATGGCATTCCGGTCACCACTTTGACCAATTCTCCCAGCAGGATGAAATTCAGATCCGAATACATCATACCCGTTTCAAGCGGGAGCTCATGTAACATACGGGAGAGAATTGTCTGAAGGGGCTCTTGGTTGCGAGTATAGAATGGGTACCATGCAGGAAGCCCCGAGTGATGGGTCAACAAGGCAGAGATTTCAAGATCCTTGAGCAAGGTGTTCAGATGTACATCCGTATACCCAAGCAACGGGAGTAGGTGCTGATGCTCGGACAAACGTCCTTGGTCGATGAGTCTGAGCACACAAGCGGTGGTGAAGAGCTTGGTCATGGAAGCGAGATCAAACAGGTTTGTTTCCTTCAGCTCTTCTCCTTCTGAAGACACATGCCCCCAGCTCTTCGTCCAGGACTCGGTCGCCGACCTCATGCCGATGGCAACTGCAGTGAAGGCAGAAGCATGCAGCCACGTCTCAACCAGATCGGATACATGGTGCATGTCATCGGCATTGCTCATGTTGCCGTCCCCGCCCGTTTTTTCACCATGACGATCTCTGTAATGCCGGGGATGGCAAAATCCTTCAGCTCCCCGACGATTCGATACCCTTGCGTTTCATACAGCTTGCGTGCCGGGACATTGAAATCGGAGACCAACAGAAAGAGATCCTTGCCCAAGGCTGCGGTTCTCGTCTCAAACTCACCCAAAAGACGCTTTCCCACCCCTTTTCCCTGTGCATGATCATCGACTGCAATAAAGCGCAGGTATGGTGCAGAAAGAAATGTTCCACGAGGGTGCACCCAGGCAAATCCCACAATTTCTGTTTCTTGCTCTGCAACAAACAGAAGACTCACTCCCTCATCAAGCGCACCGCTAAGCTTCTCCACCCAACCTGCCTCGGTAAACCCATACGTTTCTGCCAATTTCGACGCAGCGGCAATCCTGGCACAGGCAGGGATATCAACGCTTTGCATATCCCGGACGACCAAAGGATCGTGGTCCAATATCGTCACCGGGGTCTGGGCGAACACCTCAAGCAAGGCCGGCTCGGGAACCAGAGAGGAAATTGAGCCGAGTGGTACCTCATTTTGATACTCCAAACCGGAAAACACATCCTTTGCAAGCAGAAGTCCCGCATCAAGATCAATCCATCGGCACAGTGGCGCCAATGCCAAAGCGTTGGCAAGCGCCAACGACGATTCCACCATGCAGCTGAGCATGACGGACAACCCCCGATGAGAAGCTTCCTCTATAAGCGCATGCGCAGCCTGGGGTCCTCCGGATTTGGCCAGTTTCACCACAATCCCATCGACACTGTCTGCATAGCGACTCAGATCCTCGGAATTCTGTACGGTTTCATCGAGCAACAGGGGAATACCACCCACCTCCCGGAGGCGGGAGAGTTGCTCGGGCTTTCCTGCCATCGGTTCCTCTATCAATTCGATGGACAGATCCTTCAATTGGCGCATCATGTCCAAAGCTTGTGCATATGACCAGCCTTGGTTGGCATCCAATCGTATCGCAAGGTTGGGAAACCGTTCACGAATTATTCTGATCCGCTCAAGATCATCAGCGAATCCCGCCTTCAACTTGATGGTGGAGAACCCACAGGATGCAATATGACTGAGCATCCGTTCCAGATTCTCATCATAGGCGATGGTAAATGATGTCTTGGTGACCAATTTGGAATTGGGACAACCCAATAGGCCGGAAGCGCTCATCGTTGCATCCTGCATCTGCAAAGAAAGAATGGCACTGCTGTATGCACAGGCGGACATACGGTATTTGAACCGATCCAGTACTTCCAGGCTTTGGCGTCCTCTGATCATGGAAGCGGTTATCGTCTGCTGCAAATCCTGCAGAATCGCTTCCTTGCTCACTTGGTAATACGGAACCACCGCCGCTTCCCCATACGCAACCTTGCCCCCATCCTCGATACGCAGAAACACATTCTCACGATAATCGGAACTTCCATGGGCGATATGAAACGGTTGTTTCAGCCAGAGTTTGACAGCCGTAGCCTGCACCTTGATCATACGGATGCTCCTCCCTGCGTTTCGTAGAGGAAGCACGCTACTGCATGATCAGCTTGCACGTGCTGCAAGTGCGGCTTTTGCTGGGTGCATATCGGCATCACCATCGGACAGCGTTCTGCAAAAGGACATCCGGGACGAACAACCGAGGGGGAGGGAACATCACCATTGAGAATCATCCGTTTGCGGGTCTTCCCTACCACCGGATCGGGAATGGGGACGGCACTGAGCAGGGCCTTGGTATATGGATGAAGCGGCGTCTCATACAAGGTACGGGAGGATGCCGTCTCGACGATGTTGCCAAGGTACATGACTGCAACCCTGTTGCAGAAGTATTCAACAACGGCAAGGTCGTGGGCGATGAACAGGAACGTCAGATTGAATTCCTGTTGAAGATCCTTGAGCAAGTTCAGAATCTGCGACTGGATGGATACATCCAAGGCACTGACCGGTTCATCGGCCAAGATGAGCTTCGGACCGAGGGATAATGCCCGGGCAATACCGATTCTCTGTCTCTGTCCGCCGCTGAACTCATGGGGATACCGCTTCGCAAAGGACGAAGAAAGCCCGCATCGCTCCAACAGGCTTACCGCCTTTTGCTCAATTGTCTGCTCATCGAGCGACAACAATCCTTTCTTGACAAAAATCCGCATCGGTTCCGATACAATATCCAATGCCCGCATCCGTGGATCCAAGGAGGAATAGGGATCTTGGAAGATAATCTGAAAATCCTTACGCATTCTGACCAGTTGCTCTGCCTTCAATGTGGCAAGGTCGGTTCCTTCGAACAAGACCTGGCCACTGGTGATGCGCTCAAGACGGGATACAGCCATGATGGTAGTCGATTTTCCACACCCTGATTCTCCGACCAATCCCAACGATTCGCCGCGCTCGACCGAGAAACTCACTCCATCGACCGCCCGTATACTTCCTATCTGCTTCTTAAAGACGATGCCCTTTTCAATCGGAAAATGAACCTTGAGGTCCCTCACCTCCAACAGATGCTCAGTTTCATGCATGTTCACCCTCCTCGCACTGCAGCCAACACGCTACGCTCCTTGGTCCGCTTTGTCCGGTAAAATACGTTTCCGGGGGAAGACTTTGGGTACACTTCGCCATCGCTTTGGGACAACGAGGCTGGAAGGGACATCCTTGGGGAAGATGCAACAAATCGGGAGGAGCGCCTGGAATCGAATGCAACCTGTGTACTCCCGAACGGTCCAAGCGGGGAATGGAATCGAGCAGGCCGAGGGTATACGGGTGCCTGGGATCGGCAAACAAATCCTCGACATTGGCACGTTCCACGATGCGCCCGGCGTACATGACGCACACTTGGTCGCACATCTCCGCGATAACCCCCAGATCATGGGTGATCATGATCACCGCAGTCTGGTTCTGCTCACTCATATTTCTGATCAAGTCCAGAATCTGGGCCTGGATGGTCACATCCAAGGCAGTGGTGGGTTCGTCGGCAATCAGGATGTCCGGATTGCACGAGAGCGCCATGGCTATCATCACCCGTTGTCTCATCCCACCGGAAAACTGGTGCGGATAACACTCCGCCCGCATCCTGGCATCGGGAATACCGATGAGATGCAGCAGTTCTATCGCCTTTTCCTTTGCATCCTTCTTGCTGATACCTTGATGCAGCATCAAAGCTTCTGCTATCTGCTTCCAGATCTTGATGACAGGATTCAGAGAAGTCAAAGGATCCTGGAAGATCATGGAAATATGCTTTCCCCGTATCGATCGGACTTCCGATTCCTCCAAGGAAAGCAGATCTTGGTCACGATACAGAACCCGACCCTGGGTAATCCTTCCCGGGGGGAACTCTATCAATCTGAGAATGGAAAGATTGGTGACGGATTTTCCGGATCCCGATTCGCCGACAATCCCCAGTGTCTGTCCTTTGTACAGATCAAAGGAGACTTTGTTCACGGCGTTCACGATTCCCCGCTCCGTCTTGAATTCAGTCATCAAGGCTTCTACCTGCAAAATGGGTTTCTCATCCATATCGGCTGCCTCCTAGCGGACATTCCGGAGTCGTGGGTCGAGAATGTCCCGCAGGCCATCACCCAAAAGATTGAATCCAAGAACCAGCAGCACAATGGCCAAGCCCGGGTATACTGCGGTCCAGGGAGCAAACATCATGACTTTGCGCGCACTACTAAGCATGTTTCCCCAGGAAGGATTCGGCGGTTGCACGCCCAATCCGAGGAAACTCAAGGCTGACTCGAGCAAAATCGCCGTAGAAAGGGAAAGGGATATCTGTACGATCAAGGGGGCGGTGATGTTTGGCAGCAAATGATGAACCAGGATATAGGAGCGGTTTGCCCCATTCGACTTCGCCGCCCGTATGAATTCACTGCTCCTGAGTGCAATGACTGCTCCCCGGCTGATCCGAGCGAATTGCGGAATATAAACGATGCCGATGGCAAGAATGACATTGTAGGTATGCTCACCCAGCACCGCCATGATGAAGATCGCCAACAGCAGGGAGGGGAAGGAAAACAGGATGTCGGCACAACGCATGATGATATTATCTGCTTTCCCCCCGAGATACCCGGCCCATACCCCCATGAAAATACCGACCAGTGCACCAAGTGCGGTGGCGCTGACGCTGATGATGAAGGAAACAGAGGTACCTTTCATGATGCGCGAAAGAATATCCCTGCCGAATTCATCAGTTCCAAACAGATGTCCGGTGGAAAAAGAAGGCCCCTGCAATACCTGTTTCGCATCCATGGCGACCGGATCGAACGGCAACCAGAAATACGAGACGATACTCATCAGGATGTATACGGCGATCAGGGCCAGACCGGCCACTGCAATGCCATTGTGGAACAATCGGGGAGTTTTCATAGACCTACCTTTTCTCATCGACCAATCTGATTCTTGGATCCGCCATGGCATATACCAGGTCGGTGACCAGGTTGACCAACACAAAGAGGGTTGCGATTACCAAGACGATGGCCTGAATCACCGGATAATCACGTTGGTTGATGGCATACAGAGCCAATCGGCCCATTCCAGGAAGTGCAAACACTTCCTCAATGACGATCGAACCGCCCAAGAGATATCCTGCATTGAATCCAGTCACCGTAATGACGGGCAGGATGGCATTTTTCAAGGCATGGACTATGATCACCTTCCGATGCGCCAGGCCCTTTGCCTTTGCCGTACGCACATAATCCATTTGCATCACTTCCAACATACTGTTGCGGGTATAACGCATGACCACCGCTGCAAAACCGAATCCGATGGCAAGCGAAGGAAGGAAGAACATTTTCAAGTTGAGCAGGGGATGCTCGAAGAAACTGACGTAATTGCCCATGGGAATCCATCCCTGGACATTTGAAAAAGCGATGACCATCAGCGCCGCCAGCCAGAACTGCGGTAAGGAAAGTCCTATCAATCCGACCACACGATTGAAAAAATCGCCAAGGGTATTCTGGCGAAGCGAGGACAATACGCCTAGAGGAAGGCCTATCAACAAAGCCAATAGCAAAGAATACAATGTCAATTCGAGACTGATGGGAAGACGGTTCAGAATATCGGGAAGGACCGGACGACCGGTACGCAAGGAATATCCGAAGTCTCCGTGCATGAGATTTCCCATCCATTCCACATAGAGAACGGGAATCGGCTTGTCCTCACCGAACAATCGCTTCAATTCTTCCATTTGTTCCGGTGTTGCCTCTACTTGCGTCCCCATGTACATCTGCAAGGCGGAGCCGGGAATCATGCGCACCAGAAAAAAGACAATCAATGATACGCCGATAAGCACTGGAATGAGCGAGAGCAGCCGCTTGATAATATATTTGCCCACGAAAATACCTCACCAAAAGGCCCCTCCCCGGAGGGAGGAGCACTGCATACCTTGTTATTTGACTACTTGTGCGGTTGTTACATAGTACAGGCTGCCGTTGCCTACCTGCTTGAACCCCTTCACATACGGGCTGAGCACTTGGTTTTCATTCGGCGAGTACAGGAATACCAAGGGTACTTTCTCGCTGAGCACGCGCTGCAACTCATCATAGGTTGCCTTGCGTTCAGCAGGAACGGTCTGTTCGCGTCCCAGCTCCAACAGCTTGTCGGTTTGGGCATCCTTGAACATGAAGTTGTTCACACCACCGGTGCTGTGCAGCGACCTGAACAGGAACCGGTCGGGTTCACTGCTGCCACCGCGCAACTCCACCATGGTCGAGAAATCACGCTTCACCCAGCGATCGATGTAATTGCCCCATTCCACCACATCCAGATTGGCGGTCAATCCGATGTTCTTCAATTCATTCTGAATGACCTGTGCTACTGCAAGGCCTCCTTCATAGGTGGAGGAACAGACAATGTCAAACGAGAACCCGTTGGGATACCCGGCTTCTGCAAGCAATTGCTTGGCTTTCGCATAATCAGGCTTGCCGAACGGAAGTTGGTCGGGAGGAATCGCCCATTCCTTGGCGGAAATGGGAATCGGACCGGTTGCGGCACCCATTCCATACTCTGCCATGGTCAGGATTTCAGAACGATCCAAGGCAAGTGCAACAGCTTGGCGAACGCGAACATCATCAAAGGGTTTCTTTTCGTTGTTGAAACTGAAGACGCGAACATTCATGCCCGGCTTGCTCATGACCACGACGCTCTTGTCTGCACTGGCCTGGCGGATGGTAGCTCCATCGTTGATGGTTGCAAGATCAAGATTTCCCGATTTCACACCTGCATACAGCGAAGCCTCTTCCGGAATCACGCGGAAAATGACCGTATCGGTGAGCGGAAGTCCCTTTTCAAAATAATCGGGGTTCTTGACCAAAGTCATGGAGTTGTCCACCACCCATTCCTTGAGCATGTACGGACCGGTACCGACGGCGACACGCTGGAGATTGCCATTCGCTTCCACTGCTTCCTTGGGGACAATGGAGATGTTGTTGGAAGTCAAAGCATCCAACAGCGAGGCAAGCGGAGCGGACAATGTCAGCTTGACGGTATAGTCATCGAGGACGTCGATCTTGGAGATGGAGGAGATGTAGGAACGTCCGGGAGATGCCGTTGCAGGATCAAGCACCCGTTCGAGTGAATACTTCACATCAGAAGCAACCATTTCCCTTCCGTTGTGGAATTTGACCCCTTTCTTCAGATGGAAGATATACGTGAGGTTGTTGGGAATTTCCCAGGATTCGGCCAAATCGGGTACGACTTTCATATTCTCGTCCAAACGAACCAGACGGCTGTACAGCAAATCAATACGCCGCATGGAGGAGAATGCAGTCACGATGTGGGGATCCAAGCCTACCGCTTCCTGGCTTACTCCGATGGTCAGAGTGGCAGCCTTTTGCGGTGCCTGCGGAGCTTGCTCTTCAACGCCCTTGGCCAACAGGGGACCTACAGAAAGAGCCAAGAGTACTGTGCATACTACGAACAGATTGCGCTTTTTCATCTTAACACTCCTAAGAAACTATACTTTTCTGACATACATCAGATGTGTTGCATCGTAATGGTCCCCAGTACCACCGGTTTTCGTGCACCGGTGACTGCAGGAATGTTGGAAGGCCTTCCCAATAACGACTCATGCCCCATCAAGGCAAACGCCATTGCCTCTCTTGCTTGATCGGGAACCCCGAACGCATCAGAGGTGGTCACCACGATGCCTTCAGGCAAATACTGTCTCAGCAACGAGAGTAAATACGTGTTTCTTGCACCTCCCCCACTGACTATGACCGTCTCCAATGCAGTGTGGGGAATGACGAAATCCTGATAGGCCTTTGCGATGGAATAGGCGGTGAAGGCCGTGGCGGTTGCGACGATATCCGCAAAACAAAGCGCAAGGGATTCGGCTTTCTTTACGAGCTCCTGCACGAACGTTTGGCCATACACCTCCCGTCCGGTGCTCTTGGGCGGCACCAATGCAAAATACGGGTCTTCCATCAATGCATCGAGCAAGGACTGGCATATGGTACCACTTGCACCAATGGATCCCCCCTCATCGTAGAGTTTTCTCCCATTGGTACCTAATGCAACCACAGCATCCATGATCATGTTCCCCGGCCCAGTATCGAAGGCAAAGACACCCGAAGCATCATCCCCTCCCGGCAGGACCGTCACATTGCCGATGCCGCCGATATTCTGGACCGCCACACCATGACCTTTGTTCCCGAACAGGAGATAATCAATATAGGGGGCCAAGGGGGCTCCCTGTCCCCCCTCTGCCATGTCGGCGGAACGGAAGTCGGAAATAACGGGAAGACCAGTCAACGAAGCAACCAAGGAAGGATTTGCGATTTGCAGGGTACCGGTTACCGACAGATCTCCGGAGGGTCCGGGAAAAATCTGTGGGTTCGGGGCATGCCAGACGGTTTGTCCGTGCATACATACCGCTTCGATATCGGAGCCTGCATACGGCCCCTTGGCAAGCAGTGCGTTCACCGCCGCTGCATTCCAATGGGAAAGGCCGAAATGGGCAAGCGTCAGGTCGTTGATATCCGAGGATCCAGGAATACAGAGACGATTCACCAAATCCCTGACTTGCGGTGTATAGGCGATCGATACCTGATCAACCAAGCTCACCTTCACCACGCGCTGCTGGGCATCGGTTTTGATGGAAACCAACACAGCATCCACCCCGTCCAAGGAAGTCCCTGACATCACGCCGATCAGCCGATGTTCTCTTCGCTGCATATAGGAATGCATAAGATCTGTATGTCCCATGTGTGCATCTCCGCTGAAAGCAGTATATGATATATTATTTCAAAACGCAAACATTATTGAAATTTTATTTCTTTACAAGGAAGACCCATAATGATACAGTGAAACATACCGAACCTGTACGTTGCCCGAATCGCAATACCGAGGGAGAACACCATACGATGGATACCAACATCACCCAGGAAATGCTTGCTTCCCTTACCACAGAACAGAGAAATGAAAAAACCAACAACATAGACGAACTCTCGGTCTTGGATGTACTGAAGATCATCAACAATGAAGACAAGACCGTCCCCTATGCTGTGGAAAAGCAATTACCGACCATCGCCCGATTGGTACAGGACATCGTCGTCTCATTCAGGCAGGGAGGAAGATTGTTCTACATTGGAGCAGGAACATCGGGACGTCTGGGCGTGTTGGATGCATCAGAATGCCCACCGACCTTCGGAGTTCCCCGAACCATGGTCCAAGGACTGATCGCCGGAGGCAAGGAAGCCTTGGTGCGATCGATTGAAAATGCCGAGGACGAATATGAGGGAGGAGTCAGGGAGCTTTCCGAACTGCATTTCAGCAAGAAGGATGTCCTGGTCGGTATCACCGCATCAGGACAGGCTCCTTATGTGATCGGCGCGATGGAGTATGCAAAACAACTAGGCTCGGTGGTGGGTGCCATCAGCTGCAACAAGGAATCGAAGACGTTCGCCTGTGCAGATCACGCCATCTTCCTGGATGTTGGGCCGGAAGTAATCACCGGTTCAACGAGACTGAAGGCAGGTACCGCCCAGAAACTGGTTTTGAATATGCTCAGCACAGCGAGCATGATCCGCTTGGGCAAGGTCTATCGAAACCTGATGGTTGACTTGACCCCGGTCAACAACAAGTTGGTCGAACGCTCCAAACGCTTGATCAAGCAGGCGACAGCATGCAGCGAGGAAGTTGCAGAGACTGCCTTTGAAGCTTCCGGAAGGAAACCAAAGCTTGCAATTCTTATGATTCTCCTAGATATTGACGTACAGACAGCAAAAGCACTGGATGCACAGACGAATGGGCCCATTTCCGAATCAATTCGTTTGTATCATGCTACAAAGAGCCAAGCCCAATGACGGGGAGGACCAAAAAGCAGTGAACGAAAAGACCATCCAAGGAGCATTGTTCGAGATCAATGCCCGTTGGGACCAGCTCAGTGATTCAGAAAAGAAAGTCGCCGCATACGTATTGCGTGAACCCAAGAAGACGTTGCATTTCACCATCAAGGAACTTTCCAAACAAAGCGGATCCAGCCAGGCGGCGGTCATCCGGTTCTGCAAGCATCTGGATTTCGCCAGTTTCAGCAACTTCAAGCTGAGACTCGCCCGTGATGTATTCGACAACAACGATGAACGATATATACCCGACCTTGAATTGGAATCGGAAACCTCTGCAGCACATGTCATCCATACCGTGATCAATCGCTTCCAACGATCCTTTTCCGCTTTGGAACGAAGCCTGGAGGCTGAAATGCTGGAACAGGCGGTACAGTGCATCCGCACGGCACAGACCACCTTGCTTTTCGGAGTCGGTGCTTCAGGCGTGGTCGCCTTCGATTTCATGCAAAAACTCATTCGATTGGGCCTTCCGGTCTTCTACACGCATGATACTGATCTCCAACTTACCGCAGCATCCACCATCAGACCCACCGATTGCGCCTTCATCATCTCCTACTCCGGGGAAAAATCGGACATGATCGAGGCTGCAAAACAGATCAAGAAAAACCAAGCAAAGCTCATCAGCCTCACCATGGATAGCGACAATACACTGCGTATGCTTGCAGACATCCAGCTGGTGGTGCCTGCCTCGGAACGCATCTATCGTGAAGGGGCAAGTACCTCCCGCACCAATCAACTGGCGGTGATCGACATCCTGTATTCACTGATGGTCTCAAAGAACCTGGATGCATCCATCGAAGCGATCGAGCAAACCATGGCCGTAACCCATCGGGGAAATGAGAAGGGGAAGAAAACCTCCCGTACTTCATGATCGGCCAACCCAACAAACTGGTTCGATCTAGTCCCGGTTGCTAATACCGTTCATACTGCAACCAGTAGGAACCGGTTTCATTGGCAAGCGTATCTCCTGATTCCTGGACCAACAAGATGAGGTTCCATCGGGCAGTAGGAAGGATGGTTATCTGCTCATTCATCGTCCCTGCATTGTCACTGCGAATCGGATTACTACCCCCGGGCAACAGAGATGCATCGACATCATGGCCATCGGAATCAGTGGCATACAGCATCAACTGAAGATCTGAATCGAGATGGGAAAGGGTGAATGAATGATAATTCCCGTCGGCATTGACCTGCATGGTCCAATAATCATTGTCACCCACCGTACTGATTTCCCCTTTGTAGGTGCTTGAATCAATGACATCGGCAAGGTCGGGCGTCCCGTTGTCCTCAGTTTCCGAGGGGAGCGTGTCGTCGCAGCCCACACACAACAACACCAAGCTGACCATCAACAACACAATCGTACGTACGGTGGTATGCATGCCAGACCTCCCCGGCTTCAATTGTATACAGATTCTACCATAGGGATGGCTGCGAAGCAGGTTCGTCCAGCTGGTGGACAATTGGATATGGTCGATTTGCCGTTTGATACCCACAGGAGTATCTTATGACCGTCAGGCGCTTCGTGCCTTGACTTTGCAATCGAAACGACGTATCAATAGATGCGTATATACGAATATATTTTCGAGGTAGTATGTTACAATTCCGTAAACCGTCCTATGCGGACAAAGCTCTGTTTCCCTCGTACAGCAAGCACCTTGCCTACGAGTATTTTTTTTCCTATGCAGCACTCTGGGGAGATGCCATCGGCATCACCCTGTGCAAGAATGATACAGCTCTCTACCTGCATCTTGAGGAGGATGACTGTTTTCTCCTTCCCATCACCGACGACCTTCCCAAAGCCATGGCTGAGCTGGAAGCACACTGCAAGGAAAGCGGACAACGCTTCCAGTTGGAATGCGTTCCTTCCGACCAAGCCCAAATCCTTCAGACCATGGGGTATACCATCGAGCACGTACGAAACCTCGACGATTACCTGTATGAAAGCCAGAAACTCATCAGCCTCAGCGGCAGGAAACTGCAAGCCAAAAGGAATCATGTCTCCCAATTCGAACGCAAGTACACCTACAGTATACGACCGCTGTGTTCAAAGGAATTGAGGGATGAATGCTACAAGATGGCATCCACCACCTGGTTGGAGAACAAGGACTGCACCACCAAGGAAATCCAGGATGAACTGGGCGCACTCAAACGCGCCTTCGACAACTGGGACGCACTCGGTTTCGTCGGGATGCTGGTCTGTGTGGACCATCATCTGACCGCATTCACCGTCGGGGAAATCATTGACGACGAATTGGCCATCGTGCATTTTGAGAAAGGAGACACCTCCTACATCGGCATCTATTCGGTGATCAACCAACTCTTCGTCTCCCAATACTTGTCTGACGTACATTACGTAAACCGTCAGGAGGACGCCGGGGTCGAAGGACTCAGGAAAGCCAAGCTTTCCTACAAACCCGACCTGATGGTCGAGAAATACCGGGTGACCAAACAGTGACCATAGCACGGGCGACAGAACACGACTACCAAGAACTCAAGGACCTCTGGTCGATCGTCTTCCAGGAAGATCCGGCCTTTCTTGAACACTTCTTTGCAAAGCGTTTCTTTGCCGAACATATCTTCACCGCCCGCGTTGACGGGAAGCTGGTCAGTGCATTGCATGCACTACCCGCTTCCTATCAAAAGGAGGGGGACACCTTTCCCTGTTCCTACATCGTAGGCGCCGCCACATACCGTGAATACCGAAGACAAGGCATCATGGGAAGATTGCTGTATGAAACTGCCCACGCCTACGACCATCCCATCACCCTGTTTCCTGCGGTACGTCCCTTCTATGAAGCGAACGGCTATACAACCACCTCCTCACTCGCTTCCTATTCGCTGGAGGGCTTTGCCGGAGAATCCGTCGAGCCTTGCCCTGTCGATCATCGGGAGCTTGATCGGATCTACCGGCAAGCCACCGCAAAAGACGGAGCATTGCTCAGGGACGGCGAAGCATGGAAATTCCTCACGGAAGGATACGAAACGGTATGCGTCGAGGACGGATACGCGTTTCTCAGCGAACACAAGGCTGTGGAGACCTTTGCCTTGCATGCACAAGCGGCAAAAAACCTGATCAACCTGCTGGCAATGCGATCGATCACTACGGTGTACACCCTGAGCCAGTCGGAAATCGCCCGACTCTTCCCCCATCAAAAAGCAGTGCCCATCCCGATGGGGATGAGCACTGCAAACGCGCTGCATGGTGTCTACATAGCTGAACAATATTAGGTTTTACTGCACCACGCACTCAAACTGTTGGGTCCAACGATCGCCTGTATCGTTGGTAATGGTCAACGTGAAGGGAATGACCGTCCCCGAAGCCGTCCCATCGTTCACCACGAACCGGAAGGTATTGGCTTCACCCTGCACCGTCTGCTTCTGATCGGTTGCATACGGACTGTTGTTCGTGCTGCTCAAACCGGCCGATAGCCGACCGAGCTGCAAACTATCCTGCAACATCCGTACATCCTTGCTGTCGGTCGAAAGCGCCGCCGTCAAACCATTGAGATTCACGTTCCCGGTATTGGTATAGGCAAACCCGACGCCGATCTGGGTATTGGTCGGCAGCTTGGAAGCCTGGTAATAGAGCACCGTAGGATTCTCGATGGAAAGGCTCTTCCACAGAGCTTCAAAACTTGCACCCTTTCCCTCTGGGGTATAGGAAGCGGGATCGGTGATCAAGGTACCGGTCGAACGATCGTACCAGCCGGCGAAAATGGCTGCGGGGTTTTCGGAAACCGGGGTGGGCACCTCTACCTTCTGGCCATCGGTGAACAGGACATTGGTCTTGCTCTGGCTGTCGACGAACCGGACACCGCTGGTATAGATGGCATACAAGGTTTGGTCGGTATAACTCATCTTGATCGTCTGTCCAGGTTGATAGGTGACCGCATCAGGCGTAAGGCCCCAACCGGAAAGAATCCCGAGATCATGGGAATTCATCCTGAGCTGACTTTCATCAGGCAGGGTGACCTCGCTGCCGGGTTCCTTGCTGATACTCTGCTGATACCGATACTGGTAGGTATCGCCGGTCGCAGAGAAATCAAGGGTCAGAATCGGGCGGTAGTACGGGCTGTTCTGGTACAACCATGCCCCATATTCGGCCTTCTTCGGCTCGTCGAGCGTAAGAATCTGCTGGAGCAAGGCATCGCTCTGCTGCCGGCTCATTGTATAGGAGGAGAGGGTATCTAGCGTTTGATACGCCTTCCAATACGCCTGGCTGTCACCTTTCGACCATGCCGAGGCCAGATCCTTGCGTGCTTCGGTCGCCTCTTTGGAAACCGCTTGGTTGAGCTTGTCATACGAACTCTTCAAGGTTTCCAGGCTCTGGCTGCTCACTTCCATAGCCTGTATGTCGGCATACTGCTTCTCTGCATTCGGGGTGGCCGCAAGGCCGAACATCCCTGCAAAGAGGATTGTACTGATCATCAAGAGTGTACGTGTTCGCTTCATAGGTAATTCTCCTTATGTCTCTTGCTATGTTTCGGTATACCAATACGAAACCGCTTCGACAAGGAAGATGAAGCTATCTTCATATACTCTTTAACTGTTTGAAGAAATGTGAAGTTGCACCACCCGTTTGTCATACTGCAGCACTCTTTCCGCCACCAGATGCGCCAGCTCTCTGCTCAGTGATGTGCGGGCAACCCCCAAACGATCGGCAAGTTCCTTCTTGGTGATCGGTAAGGTGATGGTACTGCTGTGTTGCTGGATGGCCAGGTGGTGGAAGTAAACCAGCAGCTTCTCGCGAAGCGTCTGGCTCGAAAGCCGTTGCACCGTCGTGCTCAGCTCATGCGCCCGGTCGCTGATCACCGTCAGCAGGGCAAGCAGAAACCGCTGGTCCTGTTCACAGAGCGTGAGGACCACATCCCGACGGATATGCAGGACCTGGAGTGCAGAATCGGCATACACCTGCATCGGATAGTGCCTTCCCTTGCCGAACAACAACGTGGCGCCCAGCACATCCAGAGGTCCCAACACCTGTGCCTTGAAAACCGATCCTTCCTCGGTGAGACTTCGGATGGAAATCGTTCCATCGATTACCACATCCAAGGTTTCGCACACCTGATCCTGCAGATAGACAATCTCCTGGTTTGCATACCGGGCCAAATGGACCCCCGCCCGACTGAGGAGCGACTCACATTCCCGTACAGAAAAGCCGGAAAACAAATCAGACCGACTGAGAAACAGACCTACCTCCATACAATCCTCCAAATGTGTGACCTAGGTAACACAATAGAAGAAATCCATGCGGTACACTAGGTTCATGCAAGAAAAACCCTATCGCTACACCCGCACCGATGAAAACGAAATCGAGAAACTGGTCACAGACGACCAGGTGATGGTCAACCATGTCGTGCTTGCCCCCTCCGACCGGCTTGCAGAGCACTTCTCCGACTCGAACGTCTCCCTGGTGGTGGTCAGAGGAACACTAAGCATCCAACTGGATGACCAACCGGAGCACCTCTATCATGACAGCATCGTCAACGTTCCCTTCCACACGAAGCTAAACCTCACGAATACCAGGGGGAATCCCACCGAGTTCTTCATCGTCAAGGCTCCGCACCCAAGGGTATGCAAGGCGGAATCCGTATGAAAAGCATCTGGCAACGCACCGTACAGACCCTTTCGTTCCTGCTGTTCGTCTTCCTGGTTCTCCAAGGCAAGGTACAACTGTGGATGGCAGTCTTTCTCGTCTCCACCCTCTTGGTTCTTTTCTTCTCCCGTCTCTACTGCGGATGGCTCTGCCCGATCAATTCCGTTCTCATTCCGGTCAGCCTTCTCAAGAAGAAGCTACGGGTGAAAAACAGGAAAACACCGGCATTGGTAAAGAAGGGAAGCTTGCGCATCCTGATGCTGCTGCTCTTTGTCGCCCTGATGCTCGTTACCCTGAAAACCGGACGGAAACTGCCTGTTCTTCCCGCCTTGGTGGGTGTAGCACTGCTGGTGTCCCTCTTCTTCGAGGAAGCACTCTGGCATCGTTGGCTCTGCCCGTACGGCGCAATCCTTTCGCTTCCGGGCAGGGCGGCAAAGCACCATATGACCATCGACTCAAAACGGTGCACCAATTGCACGCACTGTGCCAAAGTCTGCCCGAGCCAAGCGATCATCAAGGAAGAAAAGCATCGCATCATCAAACACGAATGCCTGGTCTGTCATGCATGCGAACGGGTATGCACCAAGGACGCCATTTCCTACCGATGACCGATCAGGTATACTTTATCATTCGCGCTGGACAAGAAAAATGCTACACTACCATTCATGGAAAAGAGTGTCGGACGGCAGGAGGTCGCAAAAGCAGCAGGGGTATCGGAGTCGACCGTATCACGGGCGCTCAACGATTCCCCGTTGATCAGCGATGAAATCAAGAAGAAGGTGAGGCAGGTATCCGAACAGCTCGGCTACTTCCCCTCCCGCACCGCCACGCTCTTTGCCAGCAACCGGAGTTTTGCCATAGGCTTGGTGGTTCCCTATTACCCCAGCATCATGCCATTCACCCGCCCCTACTTCCCTTCGCTGCTCGATGGGCTGCTGCTCGGAAGCCTGGAGCACAACTACACCATCAGCATCGTCTTCGAGAACCGGCTGGGCAAGTATCGTTCCTACTATGAATTGATCACTTCCCACAGTTACGACGGCCTGGTGTTTGCGATCACCAAGGATCAGTTTCCGGAAATCAATCCCCTGATCGAGAAGCAATTGCCGTTCGTTCTGGTCAACAACTACCAAAGCGGTGCGGCAAGCATCTATGCAAGGCCGACGGTAGGCATGACCAAGGCATTCAATCACGCATTGCAGCAAGGGCATCACCATATCGGATACATCACCGGTGACTTGCAATTCAAAAATGGAAAGGATCGGCTTCAGGCATTTGAGGACCTTGCCGCCCAGCATCATCTGAAAACCACCATCGTGGAAGGCAATTTCTCACGTAAATCCGGCTTCCAGGCTTACAACCAACTCAAGGACGGTCCGTCTTTGGTCATGACCGCCAGCGACCGGCAGGCTTTCGGCTTCATTCAGGCCTGCACGGAGCACGGCAGGAAAATCCCCCAGGACATCTCGCTCATCGGGTATGACAATTTCCAGCCTGCGAGCACCAGCTCGCCTCCCCTGACCACCGTCGACCATCCGATCACGGCCATGGGAAAAGAGGCCGTGCTGATGCTGCGCAGTATGATCGAGCAAGGTCAGGGGGCACAGCAACGATGGGCCGACACCGGATTTGTCGTCAGGAAATCCACAGGACCTTGGGGAGGTGGTACATGAAGCTGGTCATGATCGGCTGCGGGGGCATGGGAACCTATCAGGCAAAGAAATTCAGGGAACTTGGCTTTGAGATCGTCGGAGCCATCGACCGGAATGCCGAACACCGCACCAGCTTTTGTAAAATATACGGCGTCCGCCGATCCTATCCGCACTATCGGGATCTGGCTCAGTTCGTCGGAGAAGCCGATGCAGTCAGCTGCTGCCTGCCGGACAACAAACATGTGGAGTGCTGTCTGTTCGCCATCGAGCAGGGATTCGCCGTCTTCTGTGAAAAACCCCTTGCCAAGGATGCGCATCAGGCGAATCAGCTTGCAACCATTCGGGTGGAGCGTCCGTTCATGATCAATTTCTCCAAACGCAACATGGCCTCCCTTGCTGCTTTACAGACCCTGCTTGCAGACCAAGCACTCGGCGATATCCGTCACATCGACATATCCTACCGGCAAAGCTGGGCGCACAGTCACGTCTGGGGCGACCCGGAAACCACCTTCCGATGGAAATGGCGTCTGTTGGAGGAATACAACAGCCAAGGTTGCCTGACTGACCTCGGCAGTCATCTGATCGACATACTGGTGTACCTGTTCGGGTCGGTCAAGCATCCCTCGAACATCCAAAAAACCTATGAGAACGGTGCGCTGGTGGATTATCGCTCAGAGTTGGTCGTAGGAGAATCCATCGGGTGCACGTTCCACTGTTCCTACATCGATGAAACCTGGGATGACCGCATATACCTATCGGTAAACGGTGCACGCAGTACCGCTGAGCTGGATACGGCGCAGGATAGAAATGCAATCACCCTCATCCAGAAGGGAGAGCGACGGTGCATCACCGGCGACAACGTACGCTCCACCTACGAGCGCTTCGCCGCCGCTGTTGCATTGGGAATCACAGAGACACCTTCGCTTGCCGATGGACTGCGTGTACAAACCATATTGGAGGAACTGGCAACATGACGATTGCAATCGGGGCGCTGGTCGCCGCCGCCGACCTCACCAAGCAGCGGCTTGGACTGCTCACCCGGCTTGGGTTTGAAAGCATCAGCATCAGTTTCTGGGAAACTTTGGGGACAACGGACCTCAGTCGGTTGGCCGATATGATCCAGGAGGCCGGAATACCCGTCACCGCTCTCTCGATCTGGGGAAATCCCTTGGAAGTGGATTCGACCTACCGCGGGTGGAAACAGTTGATCGCAGCCTCGTCTGATTTCGGTAATCCGTTTGTGACCGGGTTCGCAGGAAGAGTAAACAGCCAAAGCGTCGAGGATTCCCTGCCCCGCTGGAAATCCGTCT
>NZ_JBFWIJ010000040.1:0-16934 GCF_050256055.1 Sphaerochaeta sp.
TCCTTCCTGAAGCGCAGTGAATCGCCTTGTGCGATCGCTGCGCTTCTTCAGCACTGCTGCATCCTGAATCGAAAAACGTTTGAAGCTTCCCTGCATTCGATACGAATGCAACAAGAGAGCATGGAGTCATATATATAGGTAAATAGACGATATCATTTTCAATCTTTAGATCACTCGTATGCAGTACATAGGAAGTATGGAGCTGCTGTGCATACTTTGCCTTGAACGTATGCAAGGAATTCAGCGTATAATTCTTACTGGACTTTACTTCGATTGGACAAATGTTGTGTCCGTTGCTTATCTTGCTCTTTGCAATCAGAGAATCAATCTCCATACGTGAGGATACATCATCGCGAGAAGCATTCGTGTAAAAAGAGCTTATGCCCGCTGGCTACCAGCATTTGCGCCACAATATTCTCCACAAACATTCCCAGATTGACCTCCAGCGCATGAAAGAGAATCTTTTTATATCCTTCTATACAGTGTCGGAATATCCCGTTTCACACGGTCTACCACCTCAAAATCACGGTTCTTCACCTATGCTTCAACCGCTTGGGGCATACCCCCAACGACAAGATACTGCCGGAACTAATCCATGGCTTTTTCGATGCATTGCTTGTCCCATTGATTTTGTATCGATGAAACACCGCCTGATCAGATCCATCAGCGTCTCATTACCAAGTGCCCCTAAGAATTCTTCAAAATCCATCAGGTACATGGAAAGGTGTCGTTCTTCCGAAGGAATGACAAAATCCCGAACATGTTTCTTTATACTCATCAGCGATCCCGTTTCCATGTAATCATATCCGCCATCTTCTACGAGATATTTGACTGCCGCCCGTACTCTCGGAAAAGCTGCACCTCATCGAGGATAGTCAACGTTTCCAAATCATTCAGGTAATGTTCAAACAAATCCATACTAGCTTTACTGGAACGATTGAAATCAATCAGGACATAACTCTTGTATTCTGCCTTTGCAAATTTTTCAATTCTATAACTCTTCCCAACACGTCAGGCTCCTTCGACCAGAAGAGCTGTACGTCCATTTTCCTCATGTTTCCATCTCACCAATTCTGCAAAGATCTTTCTTTTCATGATACAGACATCCTTGCAATCACGTATTCAAGAATTTCAGTACGCCCAAGAAACGTTGACTTACCGGATATCGATCCTTGGGTGAAGGCATATACACAGGTTTCGAAAATATGCTAATGTCAAACCACAACAACAAATACGGGGCATCTGATGTGGTTTCTCCTTCACGAAATGATCTGGAAGCGCAAATTGTTTTTTATTCTGCTTGTTTGTGTAACATTGTCAGTTGTACTCCCGGCTGCCTTTGTATTCGAGAAAACAAAAGAGATACTTATTGAGGAAACCCAACACAAAGCAATGGATATAGCCCTCTCCATCGCAGCCTTCCTGACCGGTGACATCGAAGAATACAGAAGCCTCAGTGAAGCAACTTCATTGGTCCCGGGAACCAAGGAGGAAGCGTACTACCAAAAAACCCGTGCCGTGATCGAAACGATCAAACAGGGTACCGACACCTCCTTCATCTTCACCGCAAAATACATTGATGCGCAGACCAACGCCTATGTATTGGACGGAGAGCCGGTGGACAGCGAGTTTTTCTCTCCGTTCGGAAGCACCGACCCAATGAACCCCTGTGAACTCCAAGTCTATACCACCCGGCAAAGCCTTGCCAGCGGTGAGGAAGAAGACCCCATCTGGGGCACCTACCTTACCGGATACGCCCCGATCATCGACACGAGGGATGATACCATGGTCGGCTGGGTCGGCGTCGATTACACCGCAGAAACACTGAATGTACGGTATGTGAGGATATCGTGGATCCTTGGTTTCTGTTTTGCATCATTCATCCTCATCATCTCCACCCTGCTCTACTTCCTCATTCGGGCCATCCAAACCAAGTCAAATGTCGATTACCTGACAAAGTTGGCAAACAAGCGTTCCTTCACCCACCTGCTGGCAAAACTGATCAAGGAGAAGAATTCCTTCACGCTGCTGATGTGTGATGTGGACAAATTCAAGCCTATCAACGACACCTACGGACATCCGGTAGGGGACATGGTCCTGATTGCCATCGCCCAGGCATTGGAAACAGGTCTGGAACTAACCGGAAAAGCCTTCCGGTACGGAGGGGATGAATTTGCAATCCTGCTTCCCTCCTGCCACTCCTTGAAAGCCCAGACGGTACTACAGACCGTCCAGGAACACGTGAAAGCCATCAGATTGACCCAGCTTGAAGGAACGGAACTGTCTGTAAGCATCGGCCAAGCACAATGGGAGGAAGGCATGCAAGCCGACACCTTGGTTGGAAATGCAGACCATGACTTATATGAACAGAAACGGAAACGCCGAGAATCCTGAACGGTTTACGAGAACATCGTCAGATCATACCGTGCCGGAATCGGATGAAGCTGCTTCACCCGGGCAATGACTTCCTCGGTTGCCTCCGTATGATGCTCCTGGGTATACAGGATCACCTGATAGGCAAGCCAAAGCTCATTAAGGGTGGTATCTCCCTCGCGGATATGGCCCAGTTCGCGCTCGAACACCAGCGTTTTAATCAAAGGAGCATCCCCCTCCCTGGCAGCCAGTTTCGCCCTGAGCAGAATCAATCGCTCACTTGCCTTGAGCCATGCAGGATCCAAGGCGGCAAACACCTCGAGGGCCTTCTCTGTCTGTTGCATCGATACCAAGAGCGTACAATATTCCTCGGCCATGGCAGGATCGACCAGAAACCCCGGAAGCTGGAAGGCTGTTGCGTACCATCGCAAGGACTCCTCCACCTGATTTCTCCGCTGTTCAAGCTGAGCCAAATTGCGGGCAGTCCATGCATTGGGCAAGACGGCCATCACTTCCAGCCAACAGGTCTGGGCCAGAGAAACCTCCTCATCCTCAAGATGGATGATCCCCAGATAATGCTGCAAGGTAGCCCGTTGCACAGGGGTAAGTCCCGGACTGTGCAAGGCCCGAAGGAAGCAGGCTTTCCAGGAAGCAGAGCACGGCGGGGGAGCAAGCGGAAGCGCAAGAGGATTCATCACCGGAAGAAACCCTTCGTTTATCAGCTGCAGGTACGCAAGCTGGTCAGTCCCAAGACTCTCCCGATTAAAAAGGAACGCGAAAGGAAGCTCCATCCGGGCAAGCTTCTGTTCCACATACCCCCATCCACTGCCGATGTGCAGCAGAGTCTGCACAGGCTGGCTGCTCGCCTTGGCAAACGTTTGATGCAGAGCTTCCAACGATCTGCGGTCAATGAGCGATTCAATGGCTTTGCCGGCAGCCTTTCTTGCATCAGCATACGCTGCAGCATGGGCTTGCGATGGATCAACCTGCACCAAGGCAAACGCCTGGGTCCAACATACCGAACTATGGGCTTCCAAGATTTGTCCATGGAGCTGGGTGCATGCCAAACCGCTCTGCAGTTCAATATAATCTGCATCGCTATCCGGAGCCAGATACCGTTGCCACCGCTTTCCTCCGACATGACTTCCCCAACAAAACATCTTCCGATAGGAAAGCGGAGCAGTTGAGGCTTCACAGAAGCCCGAACCGTCCCCCGAGAGTGCACATTCCCAAGGAAGCGGGTCTCGCTCGCAGGTGAAGAAATACTCATTGGACGCAGAAAACCGCGCTGGATAGGAAGCATCGAGTCCCGGATAGATTTCCATATCCGGCATCTGCGCAAAGCCGAACAGTCGCTCTCCCTTCGGTGCGTATGGGTCGAGGTACACCGCATTCCTGTTGCTTGCCAACACCCGAACCTGCTCATCCACCGTTACTGCGGCATTCGTCCAATAGTATAATGATGTATCTGCATCAGAGAGGTTGTGGATCTGCACATGGGCGTACAACAAGGGAGCGTCCTCGGAAAGATGGAAATCGATGTGCCACCAAAGATTCTTGCATCGCTCAAACTCATATACCCGTAAAAAGGATTGCCCGTTTGCATCCTGCTGCTCAGAAGCGAAGACCGGACTGCAGGTAGTGAATGCATGCCCATACTGGCCAATGTTCCATTCGATCCCTCCGGCAAACCAAGCATCCCGGTTGGCAAGGTTCCCCACCTGCAGACTGGTATTGCAATACAGCAACTCACGGTTGGAATGCTTGTCTACCAAGCTGATGAGCCTTCCTCCCAATGAAGGAAGGAAGGTCGCTTTCAGATGGTGATTTTCCAGAAAGATCGCCGGAATTTCGGTATGGGTTCGATGTCGGTCGTACCGATCCTGCATCCGGTACGGCAGCACCCGCTTTCCGCAATCAAAACCCATCAGTTTCTGACAAGAAAGGGGCACCCCGTCCTTTACCCGAACCGGGACATCATGGTTGGGGTCCCGGAACACCGGCAGCGGATTTTCTCCCGTCGGAAGTGCAGCTTGTGCAAGAAATACACCCTTGGTAACCGTAGTCATACGTCACACTCCCTGTTGAAGGATCTCCCATTTGTCATCCATATCACGCATCAAGGTGATCTGTGTTCTGGTTCGGTCCAAATTCTGGTGCTCCCGTTCAATGTGGTAATAGCGGTCCCCGTTCAGAAAATCGGTCAGGAATCGTACCGCCATGATCTGGGTGATGGTTCTTCCCGATTCCACCACCAAGGAACGCTCGGTGGGCGTCAAAAACGTCGCTTTGGAAAAATACCCCGCCAGCAATGATCGGTGCAGTCCCATATTGCACCGAACCGTCGAAAGATCGGTGGCATCCTCCTCTGCACTGGTAGTGGCCGTACGAATCATATCGCCGGTATCAAAGAGAATGCTCCCCGGCATGACGGTATCGAGGTCGATGATGCACAGCGCCTCATTCCCGTCCTCGCTGAACAGGACATTGTTGATCTTCGTGTCGTTGTGGGTGACCCGGAGGGGCACATCCCCACCGGACAGCGCATCGGTAAGCACGAACCCACGTGCCCTGTTCGCATACAGGAACTCCAGTTCCGGACCAACAAGGCTGAGCCTCCCTTGGTAATTGGTTTGCACCGCTTGGTCCAGCTGCGCATAGCGCATCCGCATATCATGGAAATGCGGAATCGTCTCGGAAAGCAGATGTCCATCAAAATCGGACAACTGCAATTGGAAATTTCCCACCGCCTCACCAAGCAGGTATGCCTGCCGTTCGTTCTCGATCGTCTTGAAGGTTTTCACCCCATCGATAAACCGATAAGTCCGCCAGTAGCTACCGTCCTCATCGATATACCCATTGGCACCGCTACGGGTCTTGATGACCTCAAGGCACCGCCGCCCTATGTCCTCATACCGGCCAGCCAGCTTGGATCGGATATGGGAGGTCACCAGACTGACGTTCTCCATCAAGGCCTCAGGGTCCTTGAATACAAAGGTATTGATCTTCTGATGCGTATATTTGGTGACCACACCGTGATCGGAAAAGGTTGAGAACACCGTGGTATTGATATGCCCCTCCCGATTGATCTTCAGGGAAGTCAGGGTCCCCTCGATCTGAAACTGTGCAAGGATTTTACTGAAATGTGATTCGTCTGGCAGCATAGGTTCCTCTTAGGCCTTCTGGCGGTACTGAGATGCTCGTGATGAGATAGAGATTTTACCCTTTGATGGCTCCGGCTGTCACTCCTTGGATGATTCGTTCCGAGAGGAAGATATACAGAAGGAATGTAGGCATGAATACAATGACCACTGATGCGAACATGCCCCCCCAATCCCCGGTGTAGCGCATTGCCTGGATCATATTGAACAGGCCGACCGATACCGGACGTACCTGGGTCTTGTTCGCAAATATCATAGACATGAAGTATTCATTCCAGATCGTAATGAAATTGAATACCGTGACGGTGATGATGCCCGGCTGGACGAGCGGGAACATGATTCTCCAGAATGTGCCCATGGGCGAACATCCATCGATGTACGCAGCTTCCTCGTAGGTGGTGCTCAAATTCTTGAAGAACGCAAGCAGGAAAAAGGTTGTAAACGGTACATTCATGGCAATGTAGAGAAAAATCAGTAGCCAGCGGTTGTTCGTCAAGCGCATACGACTGACCAAACCGAAAAGCGGCATGACGATCATGATCGCAGGAATGCCCAATGCGGATGCAATAAGATTCTGGACAACCATGTTGCCTTTGAATCGGAACCTGCTGAGTACATAGGCCGCAGGAGCGGAAATGAGAATGATCATGGTACAGGACACCGCCGTGTAAAGGACGGAATTCATGAAATATTGCGATACTTTCTGCGTTTTCCAGGCCCGTGCATAGTTTTCAAAATGGAAACCACTCTGGAAACGGAACATATGGTCACTGAAAATTTCCTGGCTGGTGGACAAGGAGGCGAAGATCACCCAGCCGATCAAGATGAAGGTGAACGCCACCCAACCGATGATGAGAATATAGGAGGGAATGAGACGTGCCTGGGTGTGATGTTCCAGTGAGTATACCTGCTTTTTCATACGATTTTCCTCCTACAGTTCCACGTCATCGTTCTTGACAATGAGATTGGTTGCGGCAAACGCCATGATGACGATGATCATCATGATCACCCCTACGGCCGCCCCTGCTCCGCTGTCCCGGACGGTTGCCGTACTGGCGGAAGAACCGAACACGATCTCATACATGTAATTCATCGGGGCGACGGTGGCATTGGAAAGGTTTACCGGACTGAACAACTGTCCCCAGACAAAGAACCCTACGGTGAAGACCGTCCACATGACGATATTGGTCCTGAAACACCCCCGGAGAAACGGTAGGGTGATATGGAAGAAGCGCTGAAGTGCATTCGCCCCTTCGATTTGGGCGGCCTCGGTGTAATCCTTCGGGATCTGTTCGATGCTTGCCATGAAAATCAACATATGGTAGCCGACCATACCGAAACAGTAAGCCACCAACATCGACCAGAACAACAACTCCGGTCCCGTCCAAAGGGTTTCAGAAAGCTTCTGCAGTCCCACCGAGGCCAATACATTGTGCAAAAACCCGTAGGAGGAGTTGTACACATAGTTGATCCACATGGTCCCCATAGCTATTGCAGATACTACATTGGGAAGATAGATGATGCTCCGGAAAAACTTCACACCTTTCATCCCATTCGTAAGGGAAACGGCAAAGAAAAGAGCCACCACCATGACACCGGCACCACCAACCAGCCAGATGTTGGCAATATTACGCATCGCCTGCCGGAAGATGGCAGTATGAAACAACTTGGTATAATTGCCAAACCCATGGAAAACCCAGGCGGATACAGGATCGGATACAGATTCCACTGCGAAGAAACTCATGATCGTGGTTCGTATCGAGGGATACAGGAACACCAACAGATAACAGATGAGCGCCGGGGTCAGGAAGACGATAATCATCAATCGGTTCTTTTTCATAGTCGTGCCCTTGAAAGTGAACGCCCTCCAAAGCGCGAGGCCGGAGGGCGTTCTCGCAATTCTCTTATTTATTCATTGCAGCATAGAAACCATCGGCGTCAAGGCTTCCCAGAATGAGTTTGGAGAAATTCTCCTTGATCTTTGCATTGACGTCCGGAAGATTCTCCATTCCCACCGCCCAGGTCATCCACGTCGTGGTATGGTCGATGATGGTCTTTGCCTCTGCAGTCTGCTTCGGCCATTCACTATCCTTGCCCATGGGAACACCGAGGCTTTCCTTGGCCAATGCGGAGTCCCACTTGCCGGTGGTCATGTAGACGATGAACTGGAACGCTTCATCAGGAACCTTGGAATTCACATTGATTCCGAAGCACTGTGCCCCATAGTTGTTCGCCTCGATACCGGTTCCGTTCGGTCCCATCGCAGGCCATGCGAAAGCGCCCCAATTCAGATTCGGAGCATTACCCTTTATCTCGTTGGGCAGCCAGGTCCCGTTCAGATACATTGCCACTTTTCCTGCAGCAATTTCCTCAATCTGTCCGGCAGGATAGATATTGGAAGCGGCTTTCTTACTGATATACCCTTTCTTGGCGAAATCAGACCAGATGCGACCGAACTCAAGCACGGAAGGATCCTTGAATTCATTGTTGTTGGCCATCTGCAACGTCTTCTCAAGACCGGCAAGCCGGGACAGATTGTACCCGAAGAACGCAGCCATGTAAGCGTCATCAACGGTAATCGGGGTAATACCGGCCTTCACCAACTTTGCACAGGCATCCTCAAATTCAGCCCAGGTCTTGGGGGTGGTTGTAATCCCGGCCTTGTTGAACAGGTCCTTGTTGTACATGACGACGAATGCAAACGGCTGGTAGGGAGCAACCTTCAATGTCCCGCCGCCTTCCTTGCGGGCAAGGTCAATCAGTGCAGCGCTGACGGAGTCGCTGTAGCTCTTGGTCCCAGTGGTGGGATAACTCTTCTTCACATAGTCTTCCAAAGGAAGCAGATACTTGCCCCAAGTGGAATTGACACGGGAAATGTCCTCATCAAAGATATCAATCTTCTCACCGGCATCAAGCGCGGGTTGCAAAGTCTTTCTGATCTCACGACCATTGAATACGATATCAACCGTAATACCGGTTTCATTCTTGAACGCCTCAGCAGCTTGTGCCAGCACAAGACCCTGAGGTTCCGCTTCGTTCCACATCGACCAATAGGTCACCGTCTTCTGCGATGCAGAGGCTTCGGATGCGCCGCCTGCAAACAACGGAGAAGCCAGAACAGCGAGTACGAGCAACAGAATTGTACATGCCTTCTTTTTCATAGAACACTCCTTTTCGTGATGATGAAGCTTTGGTTTTGTTACCATATCTTGAGTATATTCCCGTTTTTTTCAGGCAATGTATCCAAAAAAACATATTGTTTGTCGATTTGCACAGGTAGCGGTATACTGAAGCCATGATGAACCAGATTGATGGATTCTCCCTCTCTCCCATGCACATCGAACTGACGGTAAGCCATTTCGTGACGTTCCACTATTTTGAGTATCCTCATAAATTTATTTTCAAAGGAGAACGGCACGACTTCTGGGAATTGCTGTATGTGGACAAAGGAGTAGTGTTCGCAGGGACGGAAAAGGAGCGGCACCAACTGCGGCAGGGCCAGATCATATTCCACAAACCGAACGAATTCCATAGCGTTGAATGCAACGGCATCATCTCGCCCTGTCTGGTGGTTATTTCCTTCGTCAGCACGTCGGAGAGCATGAAGTATTTTGAGAACAAGGTCCTGCGCATCACCCAACGGACAAAAAGTTTGATGTCCATCATTCTCAATGAGGCAAAGAAGTGCTTCGCAACCGACTTGTCCGACCCTTATTACACGAAACTGGAAAAACGCAGCTCCAGCCCGTTCGGAAGCGAACAATTGATCAAGAACTATTTTGAAGCCTTTCTCCTGGAATTGATCATCCAGAACTCCCGGAACGAAAAAGACCAAACGATCCTGAACACCACCCAGGTCAATGACCGTCGTTTCCGCTTCGAATTCGCCAACGCCTACCTACAGGCCCACCTCGCCGATTCCCTGAGCTTGTCCGACATCTGTTCGCATTGCTCCATGAGCAAATCGCTGGCCCAGCAACTCTTCAAGCATGAAACGGGCACCAGCGTCATGCAGTGGTATGCACGACTGCGGATCGAGCGGGCAAAGCAGCTCATTCGGGAAGGCAAGGGCAACATGACCACCATCGCCTACCAGTTGGGATACAGTTCCATCCACGCCTTCTCCAAGCAGTTTTCTTCATTGGAAGGCAAAAGCCCCAAGGAATATGCCCAGTCCATCACCAGCTTGGTCAACAAGGACTTGGAATTGCTGTAGATACTCACATTCGCTGGCTGATCGGAAGACTTTTTCCTACAAAGGGAGTGAAGCGCTTGAAACCTTCAGCATACTCTATGGGTAATTTTGTCCAGATGCGTGCCTGAAAGGCACGATGCTTGGCAAAATGCACATAGAAATCACCCAGTTGAGGCTGACACCCAAACTGTGCAATGGCCTCCATCTTCGTCGCTTGGGAGGCGGATGTATCCACATAGAAGTCAGGGGCAAACTGATTGAACTCACTCATCGGCACCGTCGGCTCAAAGAAGTAGATGTTCGGATAATACTGTGCCGGCGTATTGGGCAGGGCTCCCGGCTGGGAAGCGCTGTTGCATGCCATTACCACCGCATTCCCCGTATTGGCATGGTCCGGATTGGTTGGATCGACGGTCCAGTGGGTCAGGATGACCTCGGGACGAATCTCCAATACCCGCTTGGTCAGAAAACGAACACGCTCGGCATCGAAGACCAACGGATAATCATCCCAGTCAAGAAACTCAATGGTGGCTCCCAGAACTTCGGCGGCTTGGGTGGACTCCCGCTTCCGTACCTCCGAACACGCTGCATACGTCCCCTCGGGATGCGAGAGCCAATATCCCCCTGATTCCCCGTGAACCCCGCACGTCAAGACCAGGATATGCACAGAAAAGCCTTGTTGCACAAATGAATGAATCGTACCTCCGCTGCGGGTGCAGTAGTCGGCTGCATGGGCACTAACCACCAAGACATTGTTTGTTGCCATACTTTCCCTTCGGGCCCATCGGCCGCATGCATCCGTTTCCCTCGAACCGGATGTCACCGATATCCTCGCACCCGCCGCCTTGTCCTGCAACCCTTTCACCCGATTTCATCACCAAAGAATCTACGCTTTTGCCCCGGGACAGAAACCAATTATGCGGCTGCCCACAGCATGATGAAAACTCACGGAGAAGAGTGAACAAAAGCCCGGAACACCACGAGCTCTGGATGTGTGGCCACTGATCAATTTACCCCGTCACATGCGCCACAGCTTCCCAGCTCCGTTTCAACAACGGTTCGATCTCCTTCTGCCGTCTTGCCAAAATCATCGTGTAGATGAAATCGACCACCAGCAGTTGCCCGATGCGCGAAAGCGTCGCCCCCTCCCGGAACAACGACTCGCTGTTGGCCACATGCAAGGTACAGTCGGCAAGTCGGGAGAGCGAATTTCCCCCGATGCGCGTGATGGCAAGGATCTTGCTCCCATTCTTCTTCGCCTCTCGGGCGACCTTGAGCACGCTGTTCGTCTCCCCCGAATAGGAGATGGAAACCAACACTGCATCCTGCTTCAGGGCACAGGCTTCCACGATTTGCATGTCACTGTCCGCCGTATAGACGGCCTGCAGTCCAAGTCTGGCCAGCTTCTGCTGCAAGTCGACGGCCACGATGCCCGAAGCCCCCACCCCACTGATCAGAATGTGGGAGGCATGCAAAATGGCGTCCACCGCACGCTCGACGCTCTGCACGTCGATTACCTCCTCGATACCCTTGAGGCTTTCACAGGTGCTGTCCACCACCAAATGAACCAACTCCTGGGCACTGGTATGTTCGGTGACCTGCTTGCTGCTTTCCTGTTGGTGGACCTGCTCCGAGGAGAACACCTCCTTGGCCAAGGTCAGGCGCAACTCTGCATAACCCTTGAACCCAAGACGATTGGCAAACCGGATGCAGGCTGCCGGACTGGACTGCGTCTGGCGTGCGATCTCCTGCACACCCAAAGAAACGGAGAGCATCGGATTTGCCAACAGGTAATCGGCCACCTTGCGTTCACTGGGGGCAAGATTCGGAAGAAATTGCTTGATGAGATACAAACATCCACTCATGGGAACAGCATACCACAGGATGCAGCATTTTAAAATAATTTTTTAGATATGAAATAGTTATAGTGAAATTCATTTTTGTTTTCCTTGACAATTCCCCGATGCAGGTCGACAATTTTTCTGGAAGCAACCTGATTGCTTACCGCACAAAAGGAGAAGCACAATGAGAAAACACATGCTCATCGGTTTGCTGCTGGTTCTCATGGTCACCGGTTCGCTCTTCAGCGCAGGTGTCCAGGAACAGCAGACGACACAGAGTGCAAAGACCACCCTGGAATTCTGGACTTGGAGACCGGAAGATGTTGACTTCTATGCAAAACAGATCGCTCTGTTTGAACAAGCCAACCCCGATATCAAGGTGGTGCAGACCGCACAGAAGAACACCGAGTACAATACCATTCTGGCCGCAGCCCTTTCCGGCGGAGCAGGCCCGGACGTGTTCCAAGGCCGTGCATACGGTGGACTTGCCACCTTTGCAGACTCAGGATTCCTCGAACCCCTGGAAAGCTGGATGCCTGAACTGAAAAACTACTCGGCAACGGCGTTGCTCGGAGCCACCAGCCCGACCGACGGCAAAATCTATGGAAGCCCGGCAGTCAGCCAGACCGTGTTCATGTACTACAACAAGGACATCTACAAGGAGCTCGGCCTTTCCGTTCCCAAGACCTGGGACGAGCTGCTGCATAATTTCGATGTCGCCAAGCAGGCCGGCTATATTCCCCTGGGCAACGGAGCCAAGGACGGTTGGTGCCTGGAAACCATGCTCGGTGGTATGGGAGCCGGTTGGTATGGCGGAACCCAGTTCTACAATGATGTCATTGCAGGCAAGAAAAACTTCCTCGACCCTGCATTCATCAAGATGGTCGAACAGATGAAGGGCCTGGCCAAATACATGCCTGACATGTACATGGGAATCAGTTATGAGGATATGCGCTCCAACTTCTTCAACGAGCTTTCCCCGCATCTGATCGCAGGTTCCTATGAAGCGGCCTACTTCAAGGCTCAGAACCCGAACCTGAACTTCGACATTTTTGCGGTCCCCGGCCTGAAAGCCACTGATCCCGCATACGTATCGGTCTATGCAGACATGAACTTCGCCATGAACGCCCATTCCAAGAACAAGGAAGCTGCGGTCAAGTTCCTCAAGTTCCTCTCTTCCAAGGAATTCGGCAAGGCAATGGTCACCGACCTGAAGATGGTAACCTCGGTTCCCGGCGTCGATGCCACCAGCGATCCCTTCATCGCCCGTGTCCTTGAACTGCAGAAGAACGCCACCCCGTACCTCTTCCTTGTAGGATTCAGGTATCAGCAGCCCACCGGCTCGTCCCTGTGGCAGGCAGCCGCTCAGGGCGTCATGGCAGGCACCCTGACTCCGGCCCAAGCTGCAAAGCAAGTGCAGGATGGCATTGCGTCCTACTACAAACCGTTCCAGAAATAGCCGACATTTTTCATCCTGCAGGGGGAAAACCTCTGCAGGATGATGTTTCCCTTGGATTCAGCTATACCAACAACGCTGCAAACAAACACCAAGACCTACGTGGAGAGCTTTCATGCATCGAACACAGAAAAGCAAGCTGCTTTGGATCACCTTCTTCATAACCCCGGGACTGCTGGTGGTCGGCATCTTCATATTGCTGCCCCTGTTCATGTCCCTGTACAACAGCCTGTTTTCCTGGAAACAGCTCATCCGTCTTGACTTCATCGGTCTGGAGAACTTCCGTCGGCTCTTGACCACATTCCCCTATCAGCAGCGCTTTTCCAATGCTCTGCAGAACAACCTCACCTGGTTTCTCAGTACCATCCTGATCCAGAATTCCCTCGGACTGTTGTTCGGATACCTGCTTAGCAGGAACATACCCGCAGCTCAGTTCTTCAAACGCGTGTTCTTCATCCCCGTCCTGTTTTCCATCGTCGCCGTAGGGTTCCTCTGGGGCATGTACCTCAAGCCCACCGGGTTGGTCAACAGCTTCCTCAAGCTGATCGGACTTGCGTCCCTGCAAAGGCCCTGGCTCGGGCTGGAGCATCTGGCGACCCCGACGATCATCGCCGTGAACATCTGGAGATGGGTAGGATTCCCATCCTTGGTCTTTCTGGCGGCCATCGACAACGTACCGCAGGAATGCCTGGAAGCCGCCTATCTTGAGGGAACCGGGGAATGGAAGCTGTTCTGGAAGATCATCTTCCCCCTGATCATCCCCTCCATCACGATCATCACCGTCCTCACGATCATCGGCAGCCTCAATGTCTTCGAGCAGATCTATACGATGACCGGCCTCGACGGAGCACCCAACTATGCCACCGATACCATCGGCACCTTGTTCTACCGCACCGCCTTCGGGTCCATCGATGCAGGAAGTCCGGAAATAGGGATCGGATCGGCGATTGCCTTGGTCATCTATGTACTGACCTTCCTCGCATCCCTGCTTTCCATCTTCGTCACCAAGAGCAAGGAGGTGCAGCTATGATCACCGACTTCCGCTACCGAGGCGCATCGCTGGGCAAGAAACTCTTCATCACCATCGCCATCGCCGTCATGGTCCTCTATGTCCTTTTGATCCTCTACCCGCTTGCCAATATGGTCCTTTCCTCCTTCAAGACCAACCGGGCGATCCTGACCACCCCGTTCTCCCTGCCCACATCCTTTTCCTTTGCCAGCTACAAGACCGTATGGATCGACAAAGGATTCTACCGATACTTCACCAACAGCCTGCTGGTCACCACCGTATCCATGGCCTTGGTCCTGCTTTTCGGTTCCATGGCTTCCTACGGGATTGCCCGCTACCAGTACAGGCTCAACACCATCGTCTATATGCTCTTTCTCAGCGGCATCATGCTGCCGCTCAAGGCGGCCATCATCCCGTTGTTCCTCCTGATCAAGACCCTAGGCTTGATCAACAACCCCCTCTCGGTCATCTTCATCTTCCTGGCCATGGCCCTGCCTTCCACCGTCTTCATCCTTGCCGGATTCATGAAGGGCATTCCGTTGGAACTGGAGTATGCCGCAAAGATCGATGGCTGCAACGACTTTGCCATTTACCGGAGAATCGTCATGCCGATGGTCGCCCCGGCCATCGCCCTGGTGACCATCTACAATGCAGTCCCCATCTGGAACGACTTCTTCTTTCCCTTGGTATTTCTGCAATCGGATAAGATCAAGACCCTACCGGTGGGGCTCTCCACCTTCTTCGGCCAGTACAGTACGAACTGGAGCCTCTTGTTCACCGGCCTTTCCATCGCTATTCTGCCCATGCTTGTGCTGTATCTGTTCATGTCCAAGTATTTCATCAAGGGAATGACCGCAGGTGCGGTCAAATAGGAGACACCAACCGTGCACACAGCACTCCCTACCACCGAGCAACGCAACCCGGCATCCTACCGCATCGATACAAAGTCGACCTTGGAAATTCTTACCATCATCAACCAAGAGGACCGTAAGGTCCCGTTGGCCGTAGGAGAACGGCTGGAGGAAATCGCCGCCCTCGTCGACGACGTGGTTGCCTCCTTCAGATGCGGCGGACGGTTGTTCTATATCGGGGCCGGCACCTCGGGACGGCTTGGGGTGTTGGATGCCTCCGAGTGTCCTCCCACCTTCGGTGTTTCCCCCACCATGGTGCAGGGCATCATCGCAGGCGGTCTTCCCGCCCTGACCACTGCAATCGAATCGGCCGAGGATGACCCCGAGGCAGGGGTCGCAGAACTCAAACGCCGCTCCTTCAGCAAACAGGATGTATTGGTCGGCCTCACCGCAAGCGGACAAGCACCCTATGTGATCGGGGCGATGGCCTGGGCGCAAAGCCTGGGTGCCAAGGTGGGGGCGATCAGTTGCAATGAGCAATCGGCGGTGTTCGCCCATGCCGACCACAAGATCCACATTGCCGTGGGTTCGGAGATTTTGACCGGGTCGACCCGGATGAAATCGGGAACGGCCCAGAAGCTGGTGCTGAATATGATCACTACCACGGCGATGATCCGCATCGGCAAGGTGTACAACAACCTGATGGTCGATATGCTTCCACTCAATGCCAAGCTGGTCGACCGTGCCAAGCGCCTGATCTGCGAAGTGACCGGTTGCAGTCGGGCGGAAGCCGAGACACTCTATCAGCAAAGCAATGCCAACATCCGGGTTGCCTCCTTGATGCATATGCTCAAGGTGGACGCTACCCAAGCCCAGCGCCTGCTTCAGGAGAGCGAAGGAAGCATCAACCGTGCGTTGGACAAGCAAGGGGTAACGGTGTGAAACACTCCTATTTCTTCGGTATCGATGGAGGGGGAACCCAAAGCCGGTTGGCAGTCTGCGACAATACAGGAACCATTGTACACACCGTCTACGGGGGTACCACCAACCTCTATGCAGGCAAGCCGGAACAGGTTGAGCTCAGTCTGAAAGCCTTGTTTGCGCAAGTAGAGCATTTTGCTCCCTTCCAAGGCGGATGCATCGGTTCGGCCGGACTTGGCCGGAAAGCCGAACAAGAAACTTTCAGGCACATGCTGCTCACCCTGCTCCCCGAACTCCCCGTATACCTGTGCAGCGATGGTGAGATCCTGCTGGTAGGCGGCCTGGGTGGTTTGGAGGGGTATGCCCTGATCAGCGGAACGGGAAGCCTCGCCCTCAGCAGATCCAAAGACGGACAGATCAAGCGCAGCGGAGGATATGGCTACCTGCTCGGGGATGAGGGGTCGGCCTATTGGATTGCGCATCAGGCGCTCATCCGTTCCCTGCGGTCTTTGGAGAACAGGGATCTGAAAACCGACCTGCTTACTTCCCTGCTTGCTCAGTGTTCCCTCTCCAAGACGGAAGACCTCATCGCCTATGTCCACCACCAGGCCACCAAGGCCGACATCGCAAGACTCGCTCCTTTGGTGACCGAACATGCACAACAAGGTGACCCGTTGGCACACGATATCCTCGTCTGTGCCGCCAAGGAGTTGGTTGCCTTGGTGGTCTCCGTACAGAATCCTGCAATTCATGCAGACGAACTCGTTTTGGCAGGGGGAGTACTGGAGAAGGACCCCATCATACGTCCGTTGTTCACCGAAGGGTTGCATGAGGTGCTTCCAAAGCTTCGCATCATCGAGGCCCGAGGGACGGCACTCCAAGGGGCTTGTCTGCTGGCTCTGCAGTGATGATTCCACAATACATATGGAGGTATCATCGGATCAGATCTTTCTCGTGTCAGAACAGACTGCCCTCTTCTGATGCAATGATTCCTGCCACGCCTGTACATGCTTTGCAAAACCTATGGAATGGAGTAATTGCAGAAGACTCTTTGATCAAGCGATCAGAATCGGTAGCGCACACTCACTTGGGGCTGCATATCAATGATGAGCGTATGATCGGTCAAC
>NZ_JBFWIJ010000041.1:0-16864 GCF_050256055.1 Sphaerochaeta sp.
TATTCCTCAGGCATCTATAAAATACTAAAAGAGCAAAATACCACAAAAGGAGAAGAAAATGAGGAACAAAGTTATGGCAGTTCTGCTGCTTGTTGGGGCAATTGCATTGGTTGGTTGCGATGGGAATGTTGATACCTCCATAAAATGGAAAGATATCGCCACCGAGTGGACAGACAGCAACCAAAGTCAACTGAGTTATGTTGATCAAAGTTCATCGATACATATTGATCTAGGATATTATGAGACACCATCTGATTCAAATAGTTGGGTGATGTGCTATTTCCCTTCTTTTGAATATGCCAATGATACGTTGACTGCATCCTATACATCACAGGCTACCGGAGAGAGTGAACAAGGGCCGTATCAAATCAGTATCAAGTTTTCTTACAGTAATGGAGTGCTCACCGCAGTTTGCTCCGGCAGCGGACCATTGGCTGGAAGAACATTTTCATTCGTACCAGCTTGATCGTGATATCAATTTACCATAATTCTTCCATCCCCATCCCTCCGATGGGGATAGAGCTTCTATGAAAAAATATCAAGCATACATCAACCGTATTTGAGGATTCGATGTGTTGTTTGAAGATTGGATTCAGGGAAATCTGGTTTTTGAGCAAATGTTGCCAAACATATCCAGAGTTTGTTACGAATTCTCTTCGCTTCCATGAAGAAGTTGTCACTCAGTTGTACTTGTCAAGAATGATGAATTCCTACCAAACTTGACGGTTTTTGTCCTTAGGCATATTCCTGTTTTTAGATTTTTCAATTCTATTTGGAGGAATACGCTTCATGAAACGGAACATTCGTTTGGTTGGATTACTGGTCGTGTTTCTGGTGGCCTTTTCGCCACTCTTTGCTGCCTACGAAGGGTTGTCGGTTGCAACCAGCTACCCCTCGTTGAACGTGAGCTCCACCGATATGATCACCTTCGATCTCAAGGTTAAGAGCTACAATTTGGCACCCCAGCGGGTGGATCTCTCCCTTTCAGGCCTTCCCAATGGTTGGGATTACCAATTTGTCGGCGGCGGTGGTCTGGTGAATGCAGTGTTCGCAGAACCCGAGAGCACAGCCAGCGTACAACTCTGGGTCATTCCCTCCAAGGTCAGCAAGGAAGCAACCTACAACTTCACCATCAATGCAAAAGGTGAAGATGGGGCCAGCTTCTCCCTTCCGTTGACCGTGACCATGGGAAAGCAGCTTCCCCAACGCTTGGCATTGAGCACCGAACTTCCGACGATTAAGGGCGATCCATCCTCCCCCTTCTCATTCCAAGTCACGTTGCGGAACAATAGTGCCAGCGATACCCTGATCGATCTCTATGCCGATGTACCGCAAGGCTTCTCCGCTTCCTTCAAGGAACAATACGGATCCAGCAATCTGAACACCCTTTCCTTGGGTGCCGGACTTTCCCGATCGATCCAGGTGACGGTAACTCCTCCCGAAGGAGTGTCCGAGGGCACTTACCCCATCACAGTACAAGCAAAATCCTCGGGTGCACAGGCATCGGTACCCGTTACCCTCGACGTCCAGGGGCAGGCCAAATTGTCCTTGTCCGGAAAGGATGGGTTGCTCAGCAGCAGTGCAGTTGCAGGAAAAGAGAAGGTGCTCGACCTTGAACTGAAGAACAGCGGCAGTGCAACAGCCAAGAAGGTGGAACTCTCGTCCTACACACCTTCGAACTGGACAGTTTCCTACAATCCGTCAGTCGTCGAGGAAATTCCGGCAGGCCAGACTGTGGTGGTCAAGGCTACAGTCAAGCCATCAACCGAAGCGTTGACTGGTGACTACAGCCTGACGCTGAAGGCAAACTCAGCCAATGCAGGCAATGTTTCCACGCAATACAGAATTACCGTCCAGACTTCTTCACTATGGGGGATCGTCTCCATCGTCATTATTGCTGCAGCAGCGGTGCTGTTGGTCTTTGCCGTCAAGAAATTCGGACGTAGATAACAGGAGGGAAAGGAATGGGCAACGATACGGTATTACACGTTTCCCACCTGACCAAGCAATACCGGAAGGGCGTGAAAGCAGTGGATGATATTTCATTCAGCCTGCAGGAAGGAGAAATCTTCGGATTGCTCGGACCAAACGGTTCGGGCAAGACGACCACGATCCTCATGCTCCTGGGCCTTTTGGAAAGCACCGAAGGGGAAGTATCCATTCTTGGATACAACCCTCTTCGTACACCCCTTGCGGTAAAGCGACAGGTCGGATATATGCCTGACACGATAGGATTCTACGAATACATGACTGCATTTGAGAATCTCGACTATACGGCACGATTTTTAGGATTGGACAGGGAAGAGCGGGAGAAACGGATCGTCGATGCATTGGCAAAAATGCGATTGACCGACCGGATGAATGACAAGGTCCGCACCTACTCCCATGGAATGAAACGGAGGCTCGGATTGGCGGAGTTGCTGGTGAAGCAACCCAGGATCGCCATTCTGGACGAACCGACCCAAGGGTTGGACCCCCAGAGCATCGCTGAATTCCTGTCCATGATCGCATCCCTGAGGAAGACCGAAGGAATGACGTTCCTGCTCTCCAGCCACCAATTGGATGAAGTGCAATCGGTCTGTGACCGGGTGGGATTGTTTTCCCGCGGGAAATTGATCAGCTTCGGTTCGGTCGATGAGCTTGCCCGAGAGCACTTTGGAAAGGATGTCTTGATCGCACTCCAGATCGAGGGTGATCAGGATTTATCAGAGGTATTGAAACGTCAGGACAAAGTTCTTGCCGTGGAGAAACGGGAAGAAGGTGGGTATCTGCTCACCTGTCGTGAGGATATCCGTTCAACTCTGGCCCAGCTGGTCATTGGTGGAGGAAACAACCTCTCGTCGTTGGAACTGAAGAAACATTCATTGAATGATATCTATCAGCTGGCATTCAAGGAGGCAAGCGATGACCAAGCGTGAGGGTTCTGCATTGACCGGCTTGAAGGTGGTATGGCTGAAAGAGATGCAGGATTATGCCGGGAATATCAGGATGGTAATCCTGATGGTCCTGATCATCCTCACTGCAGGAGCCAGCATGTATGTGGCAGCCCAGACCTTGCGTTCCTACGTAGGGGAAGACTCCTTCATGCTGCTGAACCTGTTTACAATCAGTCAGGGGCCTATTCCTTCGTTCCTCTCATTCATCTCCTTTTTGGTGCCGCTGACCGGAATTGCACTTGGTTTTGATGCCATCAACGCAGAGTATCAGAACCGGACGCTGGGAAGGATCCTCTCCCAACCGATCTACCGGGATGTCCTGCTTTTCGGAAAAGCCTTGGGCGCCTTGAGTGCCATGGCCATCGTACTGTTGGCTTTGTGGTTGCTGGTCATAGGGGGAGCCATGTTCTTCCTCGGTGTCCCGCCATCCGGTGAGCAGATAGCACGGGCATTGGCCTTTTACGTGGTGACGCTACTCTATGCGCTTTTGTGGTATATGATCGGAATGGCTTCCTCAATCATCTTCCGACAAAGCGCCGTCTCGGCTCTGGTTGCAATCGCCCTGTGGTTGTTCTTCATGATCTTCTGGCCGATGATCTCCCAGCTTCTGGCCATAGGTTTAGGAGGTGGTGACCAATACAGCACTGCGCAAATGGGCGTGGTACTGGGCAGGGTGTCCCCCTACCGGCTCTATATAGAGTCGGCCCTGGCGATCCTCAACCCATCCACCCGTTCCTTGGGAGTCGTACTCTTCTCCCAGTTGCAGGGAGCCATCATGGGAAGCCCCCTTCCCTTCGGCCAGAGCATGCTGCTCATCTGGCCCCATGTAACGGCGTTTTTCGCCACCATCATTCTTGTCTTTGCTTTGGCATACGTGCTTTTCCAACGAAAGGAAATTCGTATGTAGCGTATTCAGCAGGGCTCCCGAACGGGGCCCTGCTCTTGCTTTCTCCCCTCCATGGCATATACTGCAAATACACTAATATGTCTGGAGGTTGTATGCATTACATCTTTCCACTGACCCCTGGTTCCACCCTTTGAACTTCAGATTCTGGCCAAGGTACTGAAAGCCTACAGCATACGAAGTGGGAGTCGCAAGCTTTCAGAACCGATACTGAGCTCCTCCAAAGGAACCCTACCTTCCAACAACCAATGAATTCTCTGCCAACCATCTCTAGCACCAAGATATGGCACATTGCCATTTCGTCTGAATGTACGTTCCATGAAGAGGGATACAGGTATGAAGAAATTGATTGTGCTGGGCCTTGCCGCATTGGGCATGGCGATTTTACTCGGCGGGTGTACTGAATCCGTCACCTATACCTATGAAGACATGCTTGGGGAATGGGACTTCCCTGATGGATCACACATCAGTGTCATGCAAGCCGATGACGATCCAAGCGCCAAAAAACTTGACATTCATTGGACGGCAGACAACACCGAATATTTCGTCATGGCGGATGGGACCGCCAGCGGGGCAACCTTCACCGGGAAATTTGCCTACAGCGAAACTGATGTCACCGATCCGAACAATCAAATTTTGATCATCTATTACGGGGACGACCCTGATGAACCGCTGAAGGATGTGACCATCACGCTCTCGTTGGAAAACGGAAAACTCAAAGCCGTGTGCACCGGTGACCAGCCCATTGGTGGTGAAACGTTCACTCTCGGGACACTGTAAGCACCATCATCAAATCACCGTCCATTCCGTGAGAGAGGGAATTCTATGCGCAAAACCAACCGAGGATTATTACTTTTCATCTTCACCATAACCAGTGCTTTGTTCATGGGATGTTCTGATACACAGAGTACACTGCATGTCTGGTTTGGCAATACAGCATCCGATTATGCCATTACCGGATTGTATTTACAGACGGGTTCCGGCAGTTGGAGTACTTCCTATATTCCTGATGGAGAGGTATTGTCTTCCAGCCAGTATATGGAATTCGATGTAGAGCTTAAACCAGGAGAGCGTGTAACCTATTACCTTACCGTCAACGATGGGGCAACCGATGTGGCCCTCACCGATAATCCGCTTGACCAAGCATTGAGCATTCTGTACTGGTCCAGCAGCACACGGTATGTGGAAGTCACGGTGGAAAACCGTGACGGACAACCTGTAGTAGCAATGGAAGGCGGATATGATTATTCCCAACCTGAATTCGATTCCTATACAAAGGTAGGTTGGCAGTAGGAAAAAACAAACAGCCCCACCCTCTGCAGCCTGGCTATCACACTGCAGAAGGTGGGGAGTTGCGTTTACACTCTGTTATTAGCGAAGATCCTTCTTCATGGTATCATAACTTTCCTTGGTAAGCTCGCCCTTGGCATACCGCTCCTCAAGGATGTGCAAAGCCTCTGAACTTTGCGTCCGCTTTTTGGACGTCCGTACGATGGCGATGATCGAAAGGACCAAGGCTGCGACCAAGGCAAGACCGGCAAGGCCCATTACCCAAGGCATTCCACCAATAAAACCATACCCGAAGCACGGACCGGCAAGCCTGCCGGCTCCCCAATACATTGCATTATACATCACTGTTTCTCCTATTTCAGTTCCTTACTCATTGTAAGAAACTCGTCTCTGGTTATTTCTCCCATGGCATATCGCTTTTTGAGGATATCCATCGCTGAGGACTCTTTCTGATTCGTTGTTTCACTACGAGGGTTCTTCACCACGTAATAAATCACGAATGCAATCAATACAATAAATAGTAGCATCATCTTTGGCTCCCATACCTTTGTGCGGTATAAAACAAGTATCGGAATGCAGGTATATCTTGTCAAGATAAATAACTACCATGTCCATAGGATATCACCCATACTCCTCTGTTCTTCACACAATATGAAGTATTTCTCCATATTCCTCACAATCTGTTGATAAATCTTCAATTTCAATAAGGATAAGTAATAATTGAGCTTTTGATACTATTTTTCTCATGCACTGACTCGTTTATCCAGTATATCGCTCACCTTTGGTTCTCCAAAACCAAGCCAATCATCTTACCCCTTGCCACAGGAGATATTCGATTTGATCGTCATCTTCCCTCCCTGCGATAGAGGTAGAGTAGCCTCCCTCGTTCCTTTTCCCGCCTTTCATGGTTTTCCCACTTACTCGCTTCTTCCCGCAATCTGAGGAACTGAAGATACCGATCTTGTTCCAATTTCCCCTGTTGCAGTGCTTTCTGTACCGCACATCCTTTCTCCCCGGTATGAGAACAGTCTGAGAAATGGCATGATCGCGCAAGATCGGCAATGTCGGAGAACGAATCCTCCACTGCCTGCACGCCTCCATTCATTCCCACCACCCTGAGACCCGGCGTATCCAGCACCAGTGCCTCATTGGGCAAGAGATGCAATGCACGGCTGGTGGTCGTATGCCGGCCACGGCCATCCTGCGGTCGCACCATCGCTGTCTTTGCAACGGAATATCCCATCAAAGCATTCACCAGCGTCGACTTTCCCGCTCCACTGGCTCCCAGCAACATCGTGGTGGAACCGGGAACGAACCTATGCAACAACTGTTCTATGCCCGAAAGACTCAAGGAGTCGACCATGAATACCGGAAGATCGGCCAGTCGGGCCGATATCTGTGCTCGATAAAAAAGAGGATCCTCGAGCAAGTCGGTTTTCGTGAGGACAAGCATGCTCGGAATCGATTGTACCGCCAACAAAGCGACAAATCGTTCGATTCGGTGCATATTGAAATCGTGGTATGCATCCATGATGATCGCCGCTTGATCCACATTTGCAGCCACCACCTCGGCCGACCCTTCCACCGCACCTTGTTCGTGCAAGACAGGTCGGGAGAAGGTTGTGGTTCTCGGCAAGACTCCTGCAAGCAAGGCCCTTGTAGCCGAATAGGGAGAAATGGCACACCAATCCCCCACTACAGGAGAGGGCTGGACTCCCAAATCCTGAAGATTCGAAAACGTGCCGGAACGTTCCAAAAGAACCGTCCGGTCCCCTTGGAATGCCTGAAAATAATGATGAGCTTGCTGTATGATGCGTGCCGGTAAGAGACCCTGCTCTGCATAGGGGAGAAAATCGATGGTGTTGGTCTGTGTCCATCCATAGGGCAACAAAGTTTCATATGATGTCTTTTGATTCATAGTGTACCGTCCGGTTATTGGTCATTGAACATACCAAACAGCCTACCGCTGTTTGGGTAGGTTGAACCCGGGACGGGTGTTGCCGAGACTAGGGAAAAAAGGAATCCTGGAAGCCTGGCCCGACACCGTTACCGGGTTTGGGCGACCGAATCCAGATGATACTGTACCATCCACACTCCATAGAATTGAGAATACAAGAGCACTATACTCCCGCCGGATCTTGCCGTCAAGCACCGCTCAGGGGTTATGACCGGCAAAAATATATAGTATCCACTTTTTTGTTTTTTATGGATAATTTATCCTTGACCTTTGCGCCGACCCATTGAATACTGGAAAAAAGGAAGAAAAGTGGGTACCTGTGTGCCCATGACAAGGAGGAAAGCATGAAAAAAGGTATCGTGTTCTTGCTCGCACTCATCTGTCTGCTGCCGATATTCGGAGCCGGCACCAAGGAAAGTGCACCCAGTGACATGATCGAACTACGGTTCTTGGGAATGGCGCAGGCAGCGTATTCCGAACAGAACGTCAATGACATGACGGCGGACTTCATGAAAGCCCATCCGAACATCAAGGTCTCTACAGAGTTCGTTCCTTATGAAGAGTTGAGAAACAAGACATTGTTGGCCTATAGTTCCAACAATTCCTATGATGCGGTGCTGGTTGATGACATCTGGTTCACCGAATACGACAGCAAAGGAATGCTTACCGATATTACCGCCGACATCCCGAAGAACTATCGCGACGGTGTATTGACCGGCGGCTGGAACTTCACAACCAAACATGGCAAGGTAGTGGGTCTTCCCTGGTTCCTCGACACCATGTACCTGTTCTACAACAAGTCGATGCTGCAAAAGGCCGGGTTCTCCAATCCTCCCAAGAGCATTGAGGAAATGATGGACATGGGTCGTGCCTTGAAAGCCAAGGGCATTGTGGAATACCCGTTCGTATTCAGTCTTGCCCAAGCCGAGGCCCTGATCTGCGTCTATTCGAATTTCCTTGAGGCCTACGGTGGTTCCTTCCAGGATGCACAAGGCAATTACATTCTGGACAAGACCGGAGTCAAGGCGCTCGATCTGCTTGTTTCCCTGAAGAAGGAAGGACTGCTCAACCCCAACTCCCTCGAATTCCTCGAGGAAGATGTACGGCGGGTGTTCTCGACCGGTGATGCGGCATTCACCCTCAACTGGGGGTATATGTACGCCTTGGCCAGCGACCCTGCCGAGAGCAAACTCAGCAAAGCGGACGTCGGGGTCATGGTGCTTCCCGGGGCAAAGGGCGTAAAGGATTCGGCGGCAATGAGCGGTTCGATGGGACTCTCCGTGCTTACCAAGTCCAAGCATCCGGCAGAAGCGCTGCAATATATTCTCTACCTCTCCAGCAAGGAAGTACAGGATACCTATTCGAATCTTCAGCTTCCCGTATGGAGTGCCAGCTATGATGATCCGAAGGTCAGAGCAGGACGCGAGGACTTGGCCGATGCAGCAAAGAAAGCCTTCTCCATCATGAACGTTCGTCCGAGTGTCCCGAATTACCAAGAGGTCAGTGCGGTCTTCCAGCAGTACATCCAGAACGCACTGTATGGAGAGAAAACACCTCAGCAGGCGCTTACGGAAGCAGTACAGAAGGTCAAGGAGATGAAGTAATGGCTATGCGGGGAACACGACGGTATTCCCTGTTGCTTGCTCCCATGATCGTGGTCATGGGGGCAGTCATCGGGTGGCCTTTGATCCAAACATTTGTCCTCAGTTTCACTGATTCAAAACTCATGGATATTTCCAGAGGTGCGTTCGTGGGATTTGAGAACTTCAAGGACGGCTTGACCAATCAGGGATATCTGGCTGCCTTGAAGGTCTCTGCCATGTTCGCCTTGGTGGTCGTGTCCTCGGAAATGATCCTCGGCACCTCGGTGGCGTTGCTGCTCAATGAACCCTTCAAGGGAAGAAATCTCGTCAGGGCTCTCTTGATTCTCCCCTGGGCGGTTCCCACGACCGTGAACGCGATCATGTGGAGACTGATCTACAACCCCGAATACGGAGCCCTCAATTCCCTGCTTTCCCAACTTGGTTTCATCGAGAATTACATCAGCTGGCTCGGGAGTGCAGACAAAGCACTCTGGTCGGTCATGTTCGCCGACGTGTGGAAGAATTTTTCCTTGGTCGGTATGATCGCGCTGGCTTCCCTGCAGACATTGCCGGACAGCCAGATCGAAGCGGCCAAGATCGATGGGGCGGGAGCGTGGCAACGCTTCCGCTACATCACCCTACCCCATCTCATCCCGTCATTGCAGGTTGCCTTGGTGCTGCGTATCATCGAAGCGGTGAAAGTCTTCGATATCATCTACATCATGACCAAGGGAGGTCCTGCAAACAAAACCCGTTCAGCCAGTATCTTCGTATATCAGGAAGCATTCACCAATTCCCGGATGGGTTCAGGGGCCGCATATGCCATCATCATGGTCAGTTTGATCATGATCCTGATCCTTTTCTACCTCCGCTTTCTATCCCGAAGGGAGGCCTAGGATGGCAAGACGAAAACCAATCCATTCCATTCTCTTGTATACGGTCGTCATCTGCTTGGTTGTCTACCTGCTTGCTCCCTTCATCTGGCTGATCATCATGTCATTCAGTACATCCAGTGACCTTACCCAGAAACCATTGCACTGGATTCCTTCGAAGATCGATATCTCCAGTTACCAAGAACTCATGACCATGGGGATCAACAGCAGAGGCGAGTTGTTCGTCAATGCGTTGCGCAACAGCGTCACCACCGCTTTCTCTGCGGTGCTGCTCTCCTTAATCGTCACCATTCCCGCATCCTGGGTGCTTTCCCGCTATCCGGGAAAAAAAAGCCTCATCCTGATGGCAGCCATTTTCTCGTTCATGCTGCCCCCGGTTGCGTATGCGCTTCCTTTGTATCGCATGCTCACCCGCCTTGGTTGGTTGGACAATTCATTCTCGCTTGCCTTGGTCTACTGCACCATCGTACTTCCTTTCTGTGTATGGTTGATCAAGGAGAATATCGATGCCATTCCCTACGAGCTGGAAGAGTCGGCGATCATAGACGGGGCGGGCATCACCAAACGCATTACGCTGGTCGTGCTTCCCTTGTTGCTACCCGCTTTGGGTACCGTAGCCTTGCTAGCGCTCATCATGGCTTGGGATGAATACTTCTATGCATTGCTGTTCACCAGCAGCAAGGAAGCGATCACGCTTCCGGTGGTCATCGCCAATCTGGCCTCGGGGAGGCAGTCGAATTACAACCTGATCGCTGCCGGTGGGGTAATCGCATCCACTCCCCCGGTTTTAATCGGTGTCCTGTTTCAACGTGCCTTGATCAGAGGGCTTGTCCAAGGCGGGGTGAAGGAATGAAGGTTTCCATAGGACTCGATATCGGGGGCACCTCGGTCAAGGTTCTTGCACTTGGCCAAGACAAGACAGTGGTAGCTCAAACTTCCTTCAGTACATCCTCCAGGGATGGCTCCAAGGCATGTATCGCTTCGTGTCGTGCCAAGATCCAAGAAATCTGTCATCAACACGAGGCCCAGATGGTTGCGATCGGGGTTGGTTGCACCGGCCCCATCGATTATCGCAGCGGCATCATACAAAACCCCTATACACTTCCCGGTCTGGAGGGACACAGCATCAAGGAATTGCTGCAACAGGAATTTGGTGTACCGGTAGTCGTAGACAACGATGCCAATGCAGCACATCTTGGTGAGGTATTCCTTCATACGGATGCACCTCAGAATACGATGATGCTCACTTTCGGAACGGGAGTCGGGGTATCAATCCGAATCGATGGTCAATTGTTCCGGATTCCCGGCGGCATTCATCCGGAAATCGGGCATATTCCTACCAGTATTTTCGATGAAAACCAATGCTACTGCGGCAGGCACAACTGTATGGAGCATATTTTATCGGGAAGCGGCATCAACCGTCGTGCGTTCCACGTTGCCGGGTTGAAGCCGGAAGAACTGATGCTGCAAACCAGTACACTTGGATCACAATTCAGGCAGGAGTTGGTGACTGCCCTCTATGAATCGGTGAGTGCGCTCACCATCATCTTCCATCCTCAAACGGTGTATATCGGTGGGGGGATGCAGGAGTTCTTTGCAGAATATTTGTTGCAACCGACCCAGGAACGCTTGGATGCGTTGCAACCGACGTATGGAAGAACAACGTTACAGCGGTGTATTGCAGGAAAAAAGGCAGGAAGTCTGGGCGCAGCCCTGATGGCTCTGTACGAATAGGGAGAATGCTATGAGAACGATGATCGAAACGTGTGCCGCACTGTTGGGTGACAAGAGTGGTGTGGAGGCGATTCTCTTGGAGATGGATCGGCAGATCGCCGATGCCAAGGAGAGCATCGAGACTACGAAAGTAGGAGTCAGAGAATTGGCGAAGGCGATCAAAGCCCATCAGAGCTTGTTGCTGCTCGGGATGGGGGCATCCCATTTTGCCAATGAGCTGTTCGCCTTGCAGCTCAGAAAGCTGGGTGTCCAAGCGCTGGCCGTGAGCGCTTCTGAGTTCCTCTATGATCCGCTTCCCACGTGGAAAGGCCCGGTATTGCTCACCAGCCAATCGGGAGAGTCCGTGGAGACGGTGCGTTGTCTTCCCTTGCTGGAAGGACTCCAGCTCTTCGGCATCACGCTGAATGAGGAGAGTACCATAGGAAGGAAGACCGAGGCGCTCGTAGCCCATGGTGGTGCGGAAAAAGCGTTCGCGGGAACCCGCAGCGTTACGTTGACCATCACCATCATGGCTAGTGTATGTGTCGTGCTCGGACTTGAATCCAAGCGCACCTTGGAACAGGCGCTTGAAGCTGGTCCAGAATCACAGGAGACGTTGCTTCAGGCATTGGGAATTCTTAGCCAGGCGTATCAGGTGATTGCCACCGGAAGAAGTCTGTTCAATCCATTGGCCCAATTGTTTGCACTTGGATGTGAGGAGCTGAGCAGGCGGTCGGTGCTGTGTCTGGAAACGGGCCAGCTGCGTCATGGTCCGATGGAAATACTGGGCCCGGACTCCGCTTTGGTAGTCTTCCGACAAGACGGGACGCTTGGGCAACTTGCAAGTAGTTTTGAGGATCTGCAGAAAAAAGCAGGGTTCAAGCTCGTGGTGTTTGACGCATCTTCACATCAGGCACTCGAGGGTTCTCTGACTGTCAGGTTCCCCAGTGGGGATGACATCTTTACGGTGGTGGGAATGATGACCGCATTCCAAAGCCTGATGATTGCCTTTGCGTGTACGAAGAATCCACAGACAGGACTGCCGAGATATGGCAGCAAGGTAACCATCACCGAATGACCTGAATGGAGAAAGCAGCTATACTGAAGCCATGTTGTTAACCGATATTATTGAAAGCCAAAGTAACCAATTCAGTGCAACGGAACGAAAGCTTGTTGCATACATTCGTGCAAATCCCAATATCATTTTCAAGACGATTACCGAGGTAATCGAGGAAAGTGGTGTTGGGTACGGCTCAATCATCCGATTCTGCAAGAAAATAGGGTGTGAGGGGTTCCAGGATTTCAAGATCAGGCTTGCTACGGAGAATACCGGCGACCAGGAGAATGCGGAGAAAGAAGAAGATTCTCTGCTGGGTAAATACCGGAAGATGGTGTTCAAGCAATTGGATGTGACACTCCGTAATACGGAGGATAAGAATATTGTCGAAGTTGCCGAGACAATCGTGAAGGCACGCAAGATCATTATCCTTGGATTCGGCGGATCCTTCCCTATGGCTGAGGAATTTGCGTATCGATTGATCAGAATGGGTTTTGACAATGTATCACTGGATGCCGACAACCACATGCAGTCATACCGTGTCTCCCTGCTCAACAAGGAAGATGCAGTGTTCGTATTTTCCTTCTCAGGCACAACGAAGGAAATTCTGGATACGGTCACGGTGGCAAAAAAGATGCAAGCGAAGATTATTTCATTCACCAATCATGTGAAATCGCCTTTGGTGAAGCTATCCGATCTTTGTTTGATCACTGCAATCAGGATTCCTGCTCTTGAGGCTGAATTGGGTACCAGGCTTCCGTTCTACTTCTTGATCGAGGTTCTGACCAATTACCTCTATGATACATACCAGGAAGTGCGGGATGCTCTGAAGATAACCTACGATTCGGTGGCGAAGAAACAGATGTAGGAGAACATGATAGGTAGAGTAAGAGAAGAGAAGCAGGCAGTGAAGGCTGCCTGTTTCTCTTTCTAAACCATACAAGATGAGGAAAGAAAAGGGAAAATAGTGATAGAAGCATGATAGTAAAAAAGTGACCCATCAACGATGGGCCACTTTTTACTTTCAGCCAATTGTTAGAAAGAAATCTTTACGGTCGGCTTGAGAGCAAGAGTCTTGTTGGAAGTAGTATAAGCAGCATCAAGAGCATACTTTACGCCACCCATGGTGTAGTTAGCACCAGCACCAATTTCAGTGGTCATAGCAACCTGCTTGGTGATGTCACCGAGAACAACGTAAGCAGAGAGACCGACCTTCTCGATACCAGAGTAGGAAGCACTGACCTTCAAGTCATTGACCTTGCCAACGATTCTGTATTCAGCCCAAGCAGACACCTTGTCATAGGAACCATTTACTTCAACATACAGCTTGTTGGTTTCCGGGGTGAACAGGAATACATCATAGGCAGAAGCAACGAGACCGAAATCAAGACCAGCAAGAGCTGCTACGTCAACGGTGACGGAACCAGCAACAGAACCCTTGGCGGAAGCAGCATCAATGTTCGTGTAAGCAACAGCAGCTTTTACCCCATCAACAGGAGCGGCCTTTGCAGAAAGAACAATCGCTTTGTTAGCAGTGTCAAAAGCAGCAATATCAGCACCAGCGTAGACAGAGAACAAACTTCCCTTATCCAACTGAACACCGAAAGCAGAGCTATCAGCCTCACCACTCTTCATAGAAAGAGAAGAAAGGTCATCTCTGGAGTTGCTGTATACGCTCAGACCACCCAAGGAAGTCTTGTTACCAATGGTAGCGGTAACAGCCATGTCACCAAGATCCACGCCTTCAGCAGCAAGAGCTTTATCAAGATAGATAGTAGCAGTTGCTTTGTTCAACTGATTGTCACCATCGAAACTGATAGGAGTACCAGATGCAACCATGTCATCAAAAGAAATCTTCCAGAAATCACCGGTCAAAGCCAAGTTGTTCAGGGAAACCTGCGGGGCACCGTTGGTGGTCACACTATTTGCACCACTGGCAAGACTCAGAGTATAGCCAGTTTTAAAATAGCCAGACAACTCGATAGGAGCTGCAACCAACGTAGCTGCAACCATGAGAACCAGCGCCAGAGTCAATACAAACTTTTTCTTCATGACGTAAATCTCCATTTTTTTGCGTGAGAGTTTATTTGTAACATCAGTATGCTGATGCACTTTGTGAGTAGAATGGATAAATATTGTGTGAACGATGGATTAGTGTGATGGAAGTATGTGTTAATTTGGAATTGTGTGAGGAAATTTTGTTTATATGTGTGGTTTGTGTGCACAAAACTTATTTGTGGAGATGAGGAGAAGGTTACAAAGACAATATCCTTTGGTTTGTCAACATCATTGCCGTACATAACCGATTTTAGTATCATATAAGTATGATATACCTTTTTGCCTCTGATATACACGGAAGTGCATACGCGATGCATACGCTTCTGGATATCTATACACAATCCAAAGCCACCAAGCTTATCCTACTTGGGGACTTGCTTTACCACGGGCCCAGAAATGACCTTCCTCATGAGTATAACCCAAAAGAAACGTATAGGCTACAAAATCTTGTGAAAGATTCGCTAATTTGTGTGAAAGGGAATTGCGATACGGAAGTCGACCAAATGGTGCTCGAATTCCCGATGCTTTCCGACAGTGCGGTGATGTATCTCGAACAGCTTGGAGGAAGCATGATCTACCTGCACCACGGCCATAAGGAATTGCCGCCCCTGCAGAAAGGCACCATCGTGGTCAGCGGCCACACCCACATCCCCGTTGCAGAAGAAAGGGACGGATTGGTCTTCATCAATCCAGGCTCGGTCGCCATACCCAAAGGCGGATACCCTCCCACCTACTGTCTTCTGGAAGAAAGGACTTTCACCATCAAGGACTTTGACGGCAATGTGGTGAAGAGCCTTACCATCTAAGGCTCACCACCACCTTCTGATCCTGTTGCTCGATTGTAGCCGAGCCGTGGTGCAGGCGCATCACTTGGCTGACGATCGGAAGGCCCAGACCGCTGCCCGGGGTACTGCGGCTGTCATCACCTCGCGTCCAAGGCTCAAAGAAGTCGACCCCTTCCGCCAATTTCCCCGCATTGGAGAACGTCATTGCATTCTCTTCTATCGCCCACCCCACCGAATCGTCACTTGCCGCCAGCGCGTTGGCCAGCAAAGCCCTGGAGGCCTGTACCATCAACTTCGGGTCGGCCGTTACATTCGCCTTGTCTGCATCCACGTAGATCCGCTCTCGTTCTTCCCGTGTGAAATGGGAAAGTACCTCTTCCAGGAAGGAAGCAATGTCGAGCTGCCTGGTCTGCGCCTTTGCCTCGGGACTCTGCAGGTTTGCATACAGCACCACCATGGCAATCCGCTCACTCAGGCTGTCATTCTCCCTCTTCAGGCTTGCAAGGGTCTTTTCCTGCAACGGGAATACACCGTCGACCATTCCATCGATGAGCAGTTTCATAGAAGCTACCGGCGTATTCAAGTCATGGCTGATGCTCCGAAGCCAAGCCTGCCTGCTCTTCTTATTCTGCAGCAGGTTTGCATCCAGCATCTCAATTGATGCGTTGATCACCTTCTGCTCATCGATCTTTGTCTGCGGCAGCTGTACGCCGTTCTCCCCCTTGCTCAAATAGGAAAGTGCATCCTGGATGGCCTGGGTATACCGCTGGTTCTTCCGAGAAATGGAAGCAGCCATAAACAATGCGATGATGAACGCAAAGGGGATGGAATAGAGGAAGGGGTAAAGCAAGCCGCGGAAAAGCCGGCCTGTATCCTTATACGTGAAAGGAGTAAAGGTAAGCACATCAACCAATGCCACCACCTCATTGTTGTCCTTCACCACGAGGCTGCCGGCGATGTCGTTGGCCTTCACCTGTGGCGGCAACAATATGGTCTGCTTCTGCCGGTCGGACTGCTTGGTCACCATGACCGAGGAAACTCCGCTGGTATGGATGATATTCACCACATACACATCGCTTTGCATCTCGCGCGATGAAAAACCCTGGTCATCGACCACTTCCTGGGTGACCGTCAGGGTGTTCTGGGCGGTTTCCATCATCATCCGAGCGGGATCCATCGTATGGTTGCGGGGCAATGGAAGCGCATAGCCTCCGCTGGTCTTGCCGTAGGCAACCACCACCGTACCGTCGGGATTACGTACATACAACCCGCTTACCCGGTCATCCGCCGAGGCAAGCAGCACCTGCTCCAAGGCAAACAAGGAGTAATTGGCATTACCGACTCCTTGTTTCAGATTTTCCGTCAAAGATGTTAGATATTCCTCAAAAACCGACTGTGTCCAGGCAACACGTTGGTTGTGGATGCTCAGGGCGAACACCGCCCCCTGGATGCCAAGCACCACAGCCACCACCAATACGAATCCCAGGAAGAGTCGGACGAATTGCTTTCTCATACCTCTGCTCTGTCTTTCTCATGACCCATGAACCGATACCCATAACCGCGCACCGTCTCTATCCAGGAGCCGTCGCCCAGTTTGGACCGGATATTCTTTATATGGGTGTCGACCACCCGCTCATATGATTCTACGTTGTAGTCGAAACACTCTTCCAAAATCTGTGAACGCGAAA